>NZ_CAXUCH010000005.1:33670-56791 GCF_964249325.1 uncultured Mycobacterium sp.
ACGGTGGTGTGCAATTCGACCAGAGAACCTGGGAACGTAGCGGCGGCTTGCGCTATGCCCCTCGCGCTGATCTGGCCACCCGCGAAGAGCAGATCGCCGTTGCCCAGACGGTGCTCGAACGGCAAGGCTGGGGCGCCTGGCCGGTGTGCAGCGGAAGAGCAGGTGCGCGCTGACCATCCGGCTGCTTGGCCGCACGGAGATTAGACGGCTGGCTAAAGAGCTCGAGTTCCGGCCGCGAAAGGCGTTGGGACAACACTTCGTTCACGACGCCAACACGGTGCGCCGGGTGGTGTCGGCGTCCGGGGTGAGTCGGTCCGACTACGTGCTTGAAGTGGGGCCTGGTCTAGGTTCACTGACGCTGGCGTTGCTCGACCGGGGTGCCGCGGTCACCGCCGTCGAGATCGACCCCCTACTGGCCAGTCGACTGGAGCAGACCGTTGCCGAACACTCCCACAGCGAAGTTCACCGGTTGACGGTGCTAAACCGCGACATCTTGTCGATCCGTCGCAGCGATCTGGCGGCCGAACCAACAGCGGTGGTTGCCAACTTGCCCTACAACGTCGCGGTGCCGGCTTTGTTGCATCTGCTCGCCGAGTTCCCCTCTGTGCGCACCATGATGGTGATGGTGCAGGCCGAGGTCGCCGAACGGCTTGCCGCTGAACCGGGCGGCAAGGACTACGGCGTGCCCAGTGTCAAGATGAGGTTTTTTGGTCGGGTCCGCCGCTTCGGCATGGTGTCGCCGACGGTGTTCTGGCCGATTCCGCGGGTCTACTCCGGGCTGGTGCGAATCGACCGCTATAAAGCGTCGCCGTGGCCCACCAATGAGGCCTTCCGCCGACGCGTGTTCGAACTGATCGACATCGCATTTGCCCAGCGGCGCAAGACATCGCGCAACGCCTTCGCCGAATGGGCGGGCTCGGGCAACGAATCCGCGAAGCGGCTGCTGGCGGCGAGCATCGATCCTGCCCGCCGCGGTGAGACGCTGTCCATCGAAGACTTCGTGCGGTTGTTGCGTCGCTCAGGGGAGCGGACCGACAACACCGCTGCCGGCCAAGAAGCGTCGTAGCGGCAAATCCCGGCGCGGTGGCCGAGCTCCTCGGCGCGGGGTTCGATGGCCCGGCTCCTCCTCAACCCGATTGCCCGGCTCCTCCTCGGGCCGTGCCGCGGCCCGCATCGTCGCCGGGCGAGCGCCGCTGGCGGCGTGCATCGTCGCCGGAAGCAGTGTGGTTTGGTTTTCCCGGCGATACTCTCGTGCCGTGCCGATGGACGGAAGCACCGCCGCTCAGTGGGTGCCGACTGGGTCGGTGACGGTCCGGGTGCCCGGAAAAGTCAACCTCTACCTTGGGGTCGGGGATCGCCGCGCCGACGGTTACCACGAGCTGACGACGGTGTTCCAGGCGGTCTCGCTGGTCGATGAGGTCACGATCCGCAACGCCGACGTGCTCTCGCTGGAGATCAGCGGCGAAGGGGCCGACGAACTGCCCACCGACGAGCGCAACCTCGCTTGGCAGGCCGCCGAGGTGATGGCCGAACATGTCGGCCTGGCACCCGATGTTTCGATCACCATCGACAAATCCATTCCGGTTGCTGGCGGGATGGCGGGCGGAAGTGCTGACGCCGCCGCGGTTCTGGTCGGCATGAACGTGCTGTGGGAGCTCGGCGTGCCGCGTCGCGACCTTCACGCGCTCGCCGCGAAGCTCGGCAGCGACGTGCCGTTCGCGCTACACGGCGGCACCGCGCTGGGAACCGGGCGCGGCGAGGAGTTGGCCACGGTGCTGTCGCGGAACACCTTCCACTGGGTGCTGGCGTTTGCCGACAGCGGCCTGTCGACGGCGGCGGTGTTCGCCGAGCTCGACCGCCTCCGTGAGGTGGGGGAACCGCCGCGACTCGGTGAGCCCGGGCCTGTGCTGGCAGCCCTTGCCGCCGGCGATCCCCAACAGTTGGCGCCTTTGTTGGGTAACGAGTTGCAAGCTGCCGCGGTGAGCTTGGATCCGGCGCTGCGCCGCGCCCTGCGTGCCGGTGTAGAGGCGGGCGCACTGGCGGGCATCGTGTCGGGGTCCGGGCCCACCTGTGCCTTCCTGTGCTCGTCGGCGACTTCGGCGATCGACGTCGGCACTCAGCTGTCGGGCGCCGGTGTGTGCCGCACTGTCCGCGTCGCCAGCGGACCGGTCCACGGTGCCCGCGTGGTACCAGCGCCGGTGACCGAAGTGTGACCTGAGCCTCAAACCGCGCCACGGTTTGGCGGTTACTTAAGAGGAGCCTAAGATGATCGGCGGTGACGACTAGCGGTCAAACAATGTGCCCAATCGCACCGCCCGCCGATTATCGCGGTGGGCGGTCGACCCGCCGCCACAGCGGCCGTGTTTGCGCTACCCGTCCGGCCTCTCCTGAGGCATCTGACGCATCACCGATTCGAGACATAACCGCTGCCCAATTGTGTGCACGCCTCTACTGCACTTGCCCAATAGCAGGGGCAGCATGAAATCCCGGGCCTGGAAAGCGCCGGTGCCAAGGAGGGTGTCGTGAGCAGGTTTACCGAGAAGATGTACCGCAACGCCCACACCAGCCCCCGCGGCATGGTCACCGGCGAGCCACACAACCCGGTCCGGCACACCTGGCGCGAGGTGCATGAGCGGGCCCGTCGCATAGCGGGCGGACTGGCGACCAACGGTATCGGCCACGGCGATGCCGTCGGTGTGCTTGTAGGCGCCCCCGTGGAGATCGCGCCGACGGCGCAGGGGCTCTGGATGCGGGGAGCCAGCCTCACCATGCTGCATCAGCCCACCCCGCGCACCGACTTGGCGGTATGGGCACAGGACACCACCACGGTCATCGACATGATCGAGGCGAAAGCAGTCATCGTCTCGGACCCGTTCATGCCGGCCGCGCCGGTGCTGGAGCAGCGCGGCGTCAAGGTGGTGACCGTCGAGCAACTGCTGGACTCCGAGCCGATCGACCCTATCGAGACGGACGAAGACGATCTGGCGTTGATGCAGCTGACGTCTGGATCCACTGGTTCACCCAAAGCTGTCCAGATCACCCACCGCAACGTGTACTCCAACGTCGAGGCCATGTTCGTCGGCGTCAAGTACGACCTCGAGACCGATGTCATGATCAGCTGGCTGCCCTGCTTCCACGACATGGGCATGATCGGCTTTTTGACCGTCCCCATGTACTTCGGTGCCGAGCTGGTCAAGGTCACCCCGCTGGACTTCCTGCGTGACACGCTGCTGTGGGCCAAGCTGATCGACAAGTACAAGGGCACGTTCATCTGCGGCCCGAACTTCGCCTATTCGCTGTTTGCCAAGCGGCTGCGCAAACAAGCCAAACCCGGCCAGTTCGACCTGTCGACGCTGCGGATTGCAATGTCGGGTGCCGAGCCGGTGGATCCGGCCGACGTCGAGGACCTGATCGACGCGGGCCGGCCCTTCGGTCTGCGGCCGGAGGCCATCCTGCCCGCTTACGGCATGGCCGAAACCACGCTGGCGGTGTCGTTCTCGCCGGTGGAACAGGGACTGGTCGTCGACGAGGTGGACGCCGACCTGCTGGCTGCGCTGCGTCGGGCGGTGCCGGCCACCAAGGGCAATACCCGTCGGCTGGCTTCACTCGGGCCAGTGCTCGACGGGATCGAGGCCCGCATCGTCGACGAGGACGGTAACGTGCTGCCGCCCCGCGGCGTCGGGGTGATCGAGCTGCGCGGCGAGCCGCTGACCCCGGGCTACATCACGATGGGCGGGTTCATTCCCGCGCAAGACGAACACGGCTGGTATGACACCGGCGACCTCGGCTACATGATGGAAAACGGCCACCTCGTCGTATGCGGCCGGGTCAAGGACGTCATCATCATGGCTGGCCGCAACGTCTACCCCACCGACATCGAGCGGGCGGCGTGCCGGGTTCCCGGCGTGCGCCCGGGCTGCGCGGTGGCCGTGCGGCTCGACGCCGGGCACTCACGGGAGTCGTTTGCCGTCGCGGTGGAGTCCAACGCCTACGAGGACCCGGCCGAAGTGCGTCGCATCGAGCACCAAGTAGCGCACGAGGTCGTCACCGAGGTCGACGTGCGGCCGCGCAACGTTGTCGTGCTGGGACCAGGCACCATTCCGAAGACGCCGTCGGGCAAGCTGCGCCGCGCCAACTCGGTCACGTTGGTCACCTAGCGGCTGCTCGCGCTACCAGGCGTGCACGCGGTTTTGGGCCGGCTCCAAACCCAACTCGATGAGCAACTCCGTGGCGTCGGCGGCTTGCTCACAGATCGCCGGCACCTCGGTGCGCTCGGCGACGGAAAAGTTCTCTAACACGAACGCCGCTGGGTCCCTGCGCCCGGGTGGACGCCCGATACCAATGCGCACCCGCTCAAAATCCTTGGTGCCCAAGGCTGCAACCACCGAGCGCAGCCCGTTGTGGCCGCCTTCGCCACCGCCGAGCTTGAGGCGGATGCGGCCGAACTCCAGGTCCAAATCGTCGTGGATGACGACGATGTCGGCCGGCGGCACCGAGTAGAACTTGGTCAGCTGCGCGATTTGCCGGCCGGACTCGTTCATGTAGCTGCGCGGCTTGGCCAGCACCACCGAGCAGCCACCGAGCCGGCCGGTGGCGATCTCCGCGCCGGAACGCTTGTGCGCCTTGAACGTCGAGCCCAGCCGCGCGGCGAGCCGATCGGCGACCATGAATCCGAGGTTGTGCCGGGTCCGGGCGTAGTTCGGTCCGGGGTTGCCAAGACCGACCACCAGCCGGGGCCACCGCGAAGCCGGGGACGGCTCGGCCATGCGTTACTCGGACTCGGCCTCGGCGGCCTCGGCTTCTTCGGCGGCCTCTTCCGGGGCCTCTTCGCGTTCCGGCACCTCGCCGGCGCCCTCGGCCTCCAGTTCCTCGGCAGTCGGCGCGTTCACGACGTTGACCACCAGCTGATCAGGATCGGAGACCAGCCGCACGCCCGGCGGTAGTGTGATTTGCCCGGCGGTGAACTGGGTGTCGGGCACCGCGCCTTCGACCGAGACGGTCAGCTCCTCAGGAATCGACAGCGCCTCTGCCTCGATCTCGATGGTGCTGGTTTCCTGGGTGACCAAGGTGCCCGGCGCCGGCTCACCCACGACGTCGACGGTGACTTCGACGGTGACTTTCTCGCCGCGGCGCACCAGCAGCAGGTCGGCGTGCTGGATGGTGTGTCGGATCGGGTGGACGTCGATGGCCTTGGTCAGCGCCAGCTGCTCCTTGCCATCAATATCGAGGGTCAGCACAGCGTTGGAGCCAGAGTGGCGCAACACCGCGGCGAACTCGTGGCCGGGTAACTCCAGATGCTGCGGGTCGCTGCCGTGACCGTAGAGGACCGCTGGGATCTTGCCGTTGCGCCGGGCCCGGCGAGACGCGCCTTTGCCGGTCTCTGTTCGCACCGACGCGCTCAGCTGATTGGTTGACGAAGCCGCGGAATTGGCCATGGTGTCGCTCCTGTGTTGGTCGGGCACGGCCAGCATCGCGACAACCAGAAGGTCCCCGTCGATAACGGTGGCCGCCGGGGCAGCCACCCTCGCCGTGACGCCCGACAGGTTAGCGCATCAGCGGCTCAGAGCGGAAATTTGACGCCGGTGAGCTGCTCGGAGAGCTCCCAGAGTGCTGTGGCGGTGCTTTCCCGCTTAGCCAGCGGGCTGCGGGCCGCGGGCTGGGTGCGGCCGAGCATGCCGAAGCGCGGCCCGACGAACGTGTCGCCCGGCAAATCCTGCGACACGGCGTACAGCGTCTGACGGGCGCCGAAGTCGGCGTCGGTGGCGAAAATCCGGTTGCCAATCGCCATCAGCGCGTCTTCGACGCGGTGACCTGAGTGCCCCTGCAGATTGGTGCGTGAATAACCGGGATGGACCGACAGCGCGCGCAGCGGTGAGCCGACCGCGTTCAGCCGCCGCTGCAGCTCGCTGGTGAACAACAGGTTGGCCAGTTTCGATTGGCCGTAGGCCAGCCACCGCGAGTATCGCCGCGAGTGCCAGTTCAGGTCGTCAAGACTGATGCGGCCCATCCAGTGGAAGAACGACGACACCGTCACCACCCGGTCGGCGAGCTTGGGCAGCAGCAGATTCGTCAGCGCGAAGTGACCGAGGTGATTGGTGCCGATCTGGCTTTCGAAGCCGTCGACAGTCCTCGCTTCGGGGGTGGCCATGACGCCGGCGTTGTTGATCAACACGTCGACCGTGCCGATCGTGTCGGCGAAGCCCCGCACCGAGGCCAAGTCCTGCAGGTCGAGTCGGCGCACTTCGACGTGGCCGATCATCTGCCGGGCGGCGACCTCACCTTTCTCGGTGTTGCGTACCGCCAAGATGACGTGGGCGCCAACCCGTGCCAGTTCACCGGCCGTCACCGCGCCCAGGCCACTGTTGGCACCGGTGACAACCAGCGTGCGTCCTGCGAATGACGGCAGGTCTGCGGCGGTCCAACCCATGGCGGATACAGTAACGCCGCCAAGGCACCCCGATGCTGCGGGCTACTTGGCGGCGACGGTGAATCCGGCGATGATCGCCTGGATGTCCTGCGCCTCGGGGAAGGCCTGGTCGGCCATGCTGGTGATCGTGAGTTGAACGAGGTAAGGCTGCTTCGCCGGTGGGGATCCGGCAGCGATGACGACCCGGTTCCACCCATGCAACCGTTTGCCGTTGAGGTTGTAGCTGCCCTCGATCATCGACGACGGAAAGCCGTGAAAGTCGGCTGTGGACGCGTTTAATTTCCTGAAGTTCTCCGACCGCGCGGCATCGGCGTTGGCGTGTTTGATCACGTCTGCGGTATTGAAGTCTCCGCGCAGTTTGAACACCATCAGCATCGCGATCGGATAGCTGCCGTTCTTGGCGATCGCCTGCGTGGCCGGGGTGATGCTGGGATTGCTGAACTTCTCCCAACCCGGGGGTGTGGGGATCGACACGGTCAGGTCGGGTAGCGAATCGGGAGCCACCTGCTCGCCGGTGACACCAACGCTTTCCAGGTATTTCCCAAGCGGCTCTGCCGAATCAGTCGTCGTCGGGGTGGTGGTGGTCGTCGCACTCGTCGTCCAAACCGACTGGTAGTCAGGTTCTTTCGGGCTGCAGCCGACCGCGGTTAGCGTTAGGATCACGACGGCGGCCGCGCATCGACTGATCGCGGGGAGCCTCACAGAATCTCGTGGACCACGTCGACCGGACGAGCCAGCCGGGTGCCCTTGGCTGTCACGACGAACGGGCGTTGGATCAAGATGGGGTGTTCGGCCATTGCGTCGAGCAATTCGTCGTCGGTGGCATCGGCCAGGTTGAGGTCGCCGTACAGCGGCTCACGGGCGCGCCCCGCGGTGCGCACATCGATGCCGGCGTCGCGGATCATTTTCGCCAGCTGATCACGCGACGGAGGCGTCTTCAAGTACTCGACGATGGCTGGCTCGATGCCCTTGTTGCGCGACAGCTCCAGTGTCTTGCGCGACGTGCTGCACTTGGGGTTGTGGTAGATGACCGTGTCGTTCGAGGTGCACGGCATTATGCGTCTCCGTCGAACAGCCCTGTCACTGAACCGTTTTCGAACACTGCACGGATAGTGCTGGCCAACAGGGGCGCAATCGACAACACCGTCAGTTGCGGGAAACGCTTGGTCTCATCGATCGGCAGCGTGTTGGTGACGATCACCTCACGGGCTCCGCACTCGGCCAGCAGCTTTGGCGCAGGATCGGACAGCACGCCGTGGGTGGCGGCGACGATCACGTCTCCGGCACCGTCGTCCTTCAGCAGCGGCACCGCCGCGGCGATGGTGCCGCCGGTGTCGATCATGTCGTCGATCAGGATGCACGTCTTGCCGGCGACTTCGCCGACGACGCGGTTGGACTTCACCTGGTTGGGCACCCGTGGGTCGCGGGTTTTGTGGATGAAGGCCAGCGGAACGCCCCCCAGCGAGTCGGCCCACTTCTCGGCAATGCGAACCCGCCCAGAATCGGGGGAGACGACCACCATGTCGTGGCCGCTGTAGTTGTCCTTGAGGTAGCCGGTGAGCAGGTTCTGCGCGCGCATGTGGTCGACGGGTCCGTCGAAGAAGCCCTGGATTTGGTCGGTGTGCAGGTCGACCGTCACGATGCGGTCGGCGCCGGCGGTCTTGAGCAGGTCGGCGACCAGTCGCGCCGAGATCGGTTCGCGGCCGCGGTGCTTTTTGTCCTGGCGGGCGTAGGGATAGAACGGTACGACGGCGGTGATCCGCTTGGCGCTGCCCCGCTTGAGTGCGTCGAGCATGATCAGCTGTTCCATCAGCCACTTGTTCAGCGGCGCCGGGTGTGACTGGAGGACGAACGCGTCGCAGCCGCGCACGGATTCGTGGTAGCGCACGAAGATCTCGCCGTTGGCGAAGTCACGAGCAGTCTGCGCGGTGACGTGGACGTCGAGCTCCTTAGCGACCTGCTCAGCCAGCTCAGGATGCGCACGACCCGCGAACAGCATCAAGTTTTTGCGGTTGTCGGTCCAGTCGTGGCTCACGTGGTGCCCCCGCCGTTCGGATCGAGATTGTCGCCTAATACTAAGGAGAGAAACGTCAAGGTGTCCGGTCGGGTTCGTCTGGGTTGTTCAGGGCGGCCTGCGCCTTCTCGGCGGCCTTGGCGGCCGCGCTGCCAGGGCGCTTGCGCTGCACCCAGTTCTCGATGTTGCGTTGCGGTCCTGCCGACACGGCCAACGCGCCGGGGGGGACATCGTGGCGCACCACGGTGCCGGCACCGGTATAGGCGCCGTCGCCCACCGTTACCGGCGCCACGAACATGGTGTCGGAGCCGGTGCGCACGTGCGAGCCGATCGTGGTGCGCTGCTTGGTCTGGCCGTCGTAGTTGACGAACACGCTGGATGCGCCGATATTGCTGTGCTCACCGATGTCGGCGTCGCCGACGTAGGTCAGGTGCGGCACCTTGGTGCCGGTCCCGATGGTGCAGTTCTTGGTCTCGACGAACGCTCCGACCTTTCCGTCGGCGCCCAAGACGGTCCCGGGCCGCAGGTACGCAAAGGGGCCGACCGCCGCGCCGTCACCTATGGACGCCGAGATGCCGTGAGTGCGGATTACCGCCGCGGCCTCTCCGACGGTGACGTCGGCCAGCGTGGTGTCCGGGCCGATGGTGCAGTGTCCGCCGATGCGGGTACGGCCGAGCAGCTGTGTTCCGGGCAGAATGACGGTGTCCCGGCCGATAGTGACGTCGACGTCGATCCAGGTAGTGGCTGGATCGCCGACGGTGACGCCGGCCAGTTGGTGCCCGGCGACGATGCGGCGGTTGAGTTCAGCGGCCAGCGCCGCCAGCTGGACCCGGTTGTTCACCCCGGCGACCAGCACGCTGTCGTCGACGTGGCGGGCGTGTACGGTCCGGCCATCTTGGCGGAGGATGGAGATCACGTCGGTGAGATAAAGCTCGCGCTGGGCATTGTCGGCGGACAGCCGGCTCAGCGAGGTGCGCAGGGCCGAGATGTCGAAGGCGTAGACCCCGGCGTTGACTTCCTGGATCTCCTGCTGGGAGGGCGTCGCGTCGGCTTGCTCGACGATCGCGATCACTTCATTGTCTTGGGTACGCAGAATGCGGCCATAGCCGGTGGGATCGCTCAGCGTCGTGGTCAACACCGTCACCGGTGCCGGCTGCGCGCGATGAGCGGCGATCAGGTCGGCCAGGGTATCGGCGTCCAGCAGCGGAATATCGGCCGAGGTGACGACGACGACGCCGCTGTAGTCGTCGGGCAGCGCGGACAGCCCACACAGCACGGCATGCCCGGTGCCCAGCTGTTGATCCTGCATCGCCACGTCGATGGGGCGACCCAGCGTCTCGGCCAGTTCGGCGACGACGGGTGCGATGCGTTCGCGACTTTGGCCCAATACCACCACCAGGTGCTGGGGTGCCACCTTGGCGATCGAATGCAGGCAATGCGCCAACATGCTGCGCCCGGCGAGCGTGTGCAGCACCTTGGGGGTGTCTGAACGCATCCGGGTTCCGGATCCCGCTGCCAATACCAGGACCGCCGATTCGCCGTGAGTTGTCATCAAGCCTCCCCGGCTTTCTCCCGCGAGTATGCGTGTGGGTACGCCGACACGCCGTCAAGCGTGTCATTTTCTGCACGCTCGCGGCAAAAAAGGCGCGACGTTCTCGACCACCGCACGTCGTCATCTTCGCAACGGTTCGGGCATCGGCGTGGTCGTGGTGCCAACTACGAAGCGTCTGACGGCCGTCTTTGCTCATTTCCGGAACTAATGCACCGAATGGACGATAATCGGCGCGTGGAGCGACGGATCCGGCAACGAAGCGAATCGCCGATGGACACCCTCAACGGGTTGCCCGCTCTCGTCGTGCTGGAGCGGATCCCGGTTCCGGCGCTCGCTATCGTGCAGGACGGCACCATCCTGTTCGCCAATACTGCGTTTGGGGAGATGTTGGGCTATGCCCCTGAAGCGGTCCGGTCGTTGGCTTTACATCAGATCTTTCATAAGGCGCCCGCCGCCGAGTCCACGATGTCTGCTGTCCATGCGCTCTCGAATATGGTTGTCGAATTGGCGCACAGTGACGGCTCTACCGTTCGGGCATTAATGAGTAGGTCGGCGTTAGCGCGTTCCGATGACCCGATTGCGCTGGTGACGTTTCAAGATCTAACCGAGCGCCTGTGGGCCGATGGACGCTAGCACGAGGGGCGAAGCATTAGCGCCGAACAGCCACATAAAGATTCCGTAAACGGATTGCGCCAGCAGTGACTCCCCGGGTCACATATCGGCCATCCTTGGTCTAGCTATATGACCATCTCCGACAAAGCGTCGCCGTTAGCGAGGAAAGGCATCGGCATCCAACGTGAGGAAAGCAACGACTGCATGGCGCTGCCCAGGATAGGAGGCGACAGCAAAAACCCTTGAGCTCGGTGGCATCCATTTTGCATCAAAGTTAATGCCGCCGCAGGGGTTTCGACGCCTTCGGCAACCAATTGGAGCCCGAACGCCTCCGCAAGCCCAATGATCGCGCGCACGATCGCGAGGTCATTGGGATTGGTACCGAGGTCACGAACGAATGCCGTATCGATCTTCAGCGTATCGATCGGAAGCGACTTCAGGTGTGATAGCACAGCGTAGCCGGTGCCGAAGTCGTCAATGGCGATATGGACCCCAATTTCCTTCAACTCTGCAAGGGTTCGCTGAGTGCTCTCGATGTCGTGAACCACTGCCCGCTCGGTGATCTCGAGGCACAATGAGCCACTATCGATGCCGAACTCCTCGAGAGTGTTGGCGATGCTACGGACGAAACCGCGGCCCGCCAGCTGTAGCAGAGATACATTGACACGCAATACCGCGCTCTGTCCCACTCCCTGCGATCGCCACCGACTGAACTCGGCACAAGCGTTTCTCAGGACCCACTGGCCGAGTTCGCCGGCGAGGTTCATCGATTCGGCTACACCGACGAATGAATCAGGTAGCAGCAGCCCGCGCGTAGGGTGGCGCCAACGGATCAGCGCTTCAGCCGCCACGATGGCGCCGCTCCACAAATCGATCTCGGGCAGATAGTGCAGCAGTAGCGCTTGCCGGTCGATATCGCCCTGAAGATGCAGTTGGATATCGTCGCGGAAAAGCCGCTTCAGGGAGATGTCGTCGGACACCGCGACCTGGTTGCCGCCTCCGCGCTTGGCCGCCAAGACGGCTTCATCGGCACGATGCAGCAGGTCGGTACTGTCGTCGCGTCCAGGAACGCCGACCGCCACCCCGATGCTGACCGTCCGGGTGATGGTATGGCCGCTTATCACCAGACGGTCGCGCAGCATCGTCCGAAGCCGATTAGCAAGCGATTCTGTGGCATCGATTGACATCGCCCAGTCCGGAACGACGACGAACTCGTCCCCGCCCAGCCGAGCGACCATGCTCCGGCTCCCGGCGCACCCACGAAGCCGCTCGGCGAATAGTTGGATGAACCAATCCCCAGCGGTATGACCCAGGCAATCGTTGATCGCCTTCAGTCGGTCGAGGTCGATATACATGATTGCGACCGGTCCGGGACGGCCGGCCGCGAGCCGTTCAGAAAGGTGTGCTATGAGCGCTCGACGGTTGCGCAGGCCCGTCAGATCGTCATGCTCAGCGATATAGTGAAGCTTTTGTTCGGCGGCGACGCGGGCCTGTAATTGTGCAAACAGCGATGCGACCGCCTCGAGCGTATCGATCACTTCCTGCTTCCACTTCTTGGCGCCGAATTTGACAGCCCCCAGCGCACCGGTCGTGACTTTTCCCGAAACCAGTGGTGCCACCGCAACCAACGGCGATGCCGCGTGACGGCGTCCCGCGAGCCAATGCTGGTAAGTGTGTTCGAGCTCGTCGGGCTTGATCACTATCGATTTCGTACTGCTGTCGGCCAATGCGAGTACCGGGTGGACGCTGCTGAAGTGGATGACGCCGAGGGGGTCAGGATCTGGAACGCAGGGTCGAGGTGGCCAGTCAGCCACCAATATCGAGGGCCGGATGTCGTGATAGTTGTGGCGCAAGAAGCAGTAGTCCAGATTCAACTGCTCGGCGAGGCGGCCCAATACGTCTCGGCTTACGTCGGTAGCGGTTGGCGCGGTCGCTTCCAGGAGTTTGTTGGCAGCCGCAGTGACGACGGCCAGGCTGTGCAGCACGGTGTCCTCCGATCCGGTGGTGCGTGGCTCCAGTGCCGCCGCTTCTGGTTGTGACTATGACGTTGTCTAAGGGCTAGTTACTTCGAAGTGCCGAAATTGACACTGTTGAAGGCTTGGACGGCGAGCCGACCGTGTCGCATTTTGACGACCGTTCGACTATTCCGGCCTCCCACCGGAGCGGCTAGGGTACCCGACTACCTGATTTCTTCGCGGCGTGCCGTAGCTGCATTTAGTTGAACGGATGCCAATTAGCTACTACACCAAGGTTTTGGTAGCAGTGAAGCACAGCGCGAACGGTCTCAGTCGGGAAACGCAAAACTATTCGTTTCCACATTCGACGGCCACGAGATGGCGTCCGAGCTTGCTTCCGAAGTCGGCAGGCCAGAGCCAATCACCGAGGCGCCGTGACCGCTCCTGCTCGTGAGGCACCAGAGCGCTGCCCGACGTCGCCGTGCGCAGCCGTGCTATCGACTTCGGCCTGGGCCTTTGGGGTGAGCCGCAATTCTGGATGGAACGTGGGGCCGAGCTGCCAGCACTTCGCTGATGACGTCAAGCAGCCGATCCGCGGCGCCGTCGGCAGCGAATCGCTGCTGGTAGTGGCGCGCTGCCGCGGCTCCACGCAGTGTCGCGGTGAACGGATCGGCGAGCTCGTCGAATGCGGCTGCGAGTGCGGCGCTGTCGTCGACACCGATTGGAGGGTAGTTGGGCGGTTGATATTCGGGCAGGCCATCGACAGTAGAAACGACCGGCATGACGCCAAGCTGCATCGATAAGACCTGGACACCAGTTTCCGAGGCGCAGCGGTAGTGGACGATTGAACCCTTCGCATGGGCGAGCGTCGTGACGACGTCGGAGTGACGGTACTTACCTGACCGCCACCGAACGAATGCAGGCAGAGATCGGATAACTAGGGGCCCGTCGCCGATCAACACCAGCTCGTCACCGCGCCAGCCGCCGCTGCTTAGGTGCCGCTGCCAGCCCTCCAGCACTACATCGATGTTGTTATCTGGGTTGAGCCGCCCGATCATCACGAAGTCATGGCGTCCGTCGGCGCCGACCAGTGGAGGCACCAGCGCTGCATCGAGGTCACTGGTACGCGGCACCACGTATATCCGAGTGCCGCGTACATCACGTCGCGCGGCGACCGCAGTTGCAGCGAAGTTGCTGTAAGTTACGGTGGCTGCTGAACCGGCACCCCAGCGGCCGAGTACGGCGCGTTCGCAGACCGGCCGGTGCTTTGCGGTTTCGTCCGCAAAATCGCCGTGCACCAGTTGGATGCGCGGCGCCTTGCCAGCCAACAAAATCCACCGTGGGTCGCGCACCAGCTCCGCGAGCACGACATGGGGCCTGAATTGGCGAATACGACGCCAGCCTGCGAGGGTGGCTGGCCAGCTTGCCGTCGCGCGAAAGCGCGGATCTAGGACTAGCTCGTAGTCACGAGCTGTATCCGACTCCGGCAGTTGGTTGGAGGTGACCAGCAGCACCTCGGCACCCCGTCGGTACAGCGCTTCGGCCTGCACCCGCGCCAACGGTCGCATGCACGGTGAAAGCCACAGCACTCGAAGTGGATTCATAAAACCGCGCCAATCGCATCGACGTAAGCATCGGTCGTCCGCTTTATCGTGTGGTGCTGTCGTACTTGCCTGAAGCCGCGTAGTCCAACAGGATGCAGATCGCCGCACAGGCCGCGCCGCGGATGGCGCTGCGAGCGCTGTACACGCTCCTTGCGCGTTGTCCCAGCCAGCTGTGCAGCCGCGTGGTTAACCTTGTGCTCTTGTTTGCGCGGAAACCGCGACCCGTTAAGCCCTGTAGAAGGTTCGGATAGCGGCACTATTGAAACCACACACCCACCTAGCACGCGAGTTCACATACCGATCGTAGCATATTGAGTCATTCTCAAACTTCTAGTACGTTCCTACAAAGCCTGGCGCCTGCGTTTCGATTGCGACTACGAGTGGCGCGGCCCGGCGCCGGCCCAAACTTGTGCCGGGGCCTTCGGCTTAATCGACGGCGCGGTTCGTTTGGCGACGCAACCTGACATTGCCAGCTAACCTCCTACACATGGCGTGGCGCAGCGTTCACACGCTGCGGCGCCGCGGTTAGGAAATGCATCGTGGCCGCGGCGCGAAGTCCGTTGACGATCACTGCCGCCGCAGTGGCGGGTACCTGTGTGCTGACTGTCTACGGGGTGCTGGACAGCACAACCTATTTCAGGTTGCGTGACGCAATCCTCAAGGCTGCGCTCGACGTACCTCGGGCTGTCATTATCGATGTCACCTGCATGGTTGTTTCAGCCCCGTCGGCGTGGGCGGCGTTCACCAGTGCCCGCTGGCAGATCGACCATTGGCCAGACATTCCCATCGCGTTGGTGTGCGACAAGATTGAGAACCATAAGTCATTGCGCCACAACGGCATTAGCCGTTACATTCCAGTCTACTGGACTGTGGACGCCGCGATTGCCGCGCTTTCGGGTGATGACGAGCAGTCATACCGTCGGCGCGCGCGCGCAGAGCTGCCTGCCGGAAACAGCGGTATCTCGCGCTGTCGCGAGCTGGCCGAGCAGTGGTTGACCGCCTGGTCCAAGACCGACTACATCGCGGTGGCATCCGCCGTGGCCACTGTGCTGGTCGAAAACGCGCTCACCCAGACCGGCGGCGCATTGTCGCTTCGATTGGAAAGCAAGGGGAGCACAGTGGCGGTGGCCGTGCAATACCCAAGCACTGCCGTGGTCAAGCATCGGGAAGCCGCGGACTGTGGCATCCACGGCCTGGAACGCGTCGCAGCAACCTGCCGGGCCTGGGGGAGCATCCCAACTTCATCCGGGACGGCACTGTGGGTGGTGATCGGGCCGGAGAGTTGCTTCTGACACTCAAGCCGGTCTTGGGAAAGTCGCCGCAGCCGCCGGGAGACTGACCTCCCTCAAATGGGGGACGCGCCGATTTTATTGGGACGTCGTTGTTACGACGCTCGCGCCGTGCTCATCAATTTCTCTACCGGTCCCAGCGGCACCACGAGATCGCCGCAGTCGCACAGCGTCCGCGTCGGCACTATTAGCCGGGGAACGCATCGTCGGCGCCGGTAGGCTGGCCCGCACCGCAGCCAACTGGCGGCCTGTGAGCGGATTCAGTCCGTTCCATACTTCCTTTGGCAACCGGTGGTCGGTGTGATAGCGGGACCCAAGCTGTCAGGCCCAGCTGGCGCCCACGGCACTGTCGGTGCTGGCCATGTTGCTGCTGGCGGTTTGCACCTTGCCGCCATGAGCATTGGCTTGCTCGTAGATCACCTGGAAGTTACGGCCCAACTCGGTGATGAACTGCTGGCACGCCGTCGACCCGGCGCCACCCCAAAAGTCGCCGGCCGCAAGCACATCGCGGATGATGGACTGGTGCTCGGCCTCCAGCGCCATCGCCTGGGCGCGAATCGTGGCGCCGTGGGCGTCGACGTCACCAAACTGGTAGTTAATCGTCATTTTCGTTCTCCTAACGTGAAAGCACTTGTGCTGCAGCGGCTCTAGCTACTCAGGATCTGCTGGGAGTCCTGCTCTTGCTGTTCGTAGTTGTTGGCGTCGCGGATCAGACCGTCGCGCACGCCCTGCAGCATGTTGACGATGTTGCGGAACGCGGTGTTGATCTGACCCATGGTGTTGTAAGACGTCGCTTGCGCGGTCCCGCTCCAACTGGCACCGGCAATGTTTAGCGAGGACGCCCACATCCGGCGGGCTTCATCCTCAACGGTCTGGGCGTGCACGTCAAAACGGCCCGCCATCGCCCGCATCTGGTCCGGGTCGGTCATAAAACGCGTAGGCATCTCATTGCCTCCTTTAACTTGAAATCATCAGACTGATGGACTGTGACAACCGGAGTTATGCGGTCGCATAACCACCGGCCAAAAACACTCGTATGGCCCTCCTTCCAGTCATCCGGCGTAGACGGGGTGTTGCACCACAGTGGGACGGAAACCGAGCCTGGGTATAGAAGCCGCCGGAGTGGGCCCGCTGCGGCCGGCCAACGGCGCCAGCGGCGCGCCGAGCATGCCACCCGGGTTCGCCGCGCCGACGGCCGGCGTAGCGGCACTAGCCGTGGTGGCCGGCAACGACGTGGCGACCGGGTTGAACGCCGGAGCGGCCGACGCCCAGCTCTGCGGCACCGACAGCGTGCCGACCGACGTTGCCCGGCCCAGTCCCGCGGTCACCGCCGCACTGCCCAGGCTGGGTGAGGCGAGCGCGCCCGAACTGCTGCCGAATGCTGGGCTCACCGCCGAGAAGTTGGTGCCGAACATGCTCACTGCGGGACCCACAGTGCGCATCAGCGAACCGGCCGAACCGAACATGGATGCCCCCGAGGCGCCCAGCGACGCCGACGAGCCGGTACCGGATGCCAGGCTGGCGCCCGAGGTAAGGGCAGTGGACGACGTCGTCAGACCCGTCAACGCCGTCACCGGCGAGCCGGCTGAAGACGACGTCGATGAAGCGGTCAGCGGCGTCGTAGCGGCCAGCGGCATCGACATCGCCGAAGTCAGCGGCGACACGGTTTGTGCGCTGGTGCCGGCGGAGGTGGCTGCGGCTTGCCCAACCGCAGCGGCCTGTCCGGCCAACCCAGCCGGGTTGGTGCTGGGCAGCGGGGGCATGAACGGCGTGAACGTCGACGCTGTCTGTGACGCGGCCGCATAGCCAAACATCGCCGCGGCATCCTGCGCCCACATCTCCATGTAGTGGGCCTCGGTGGCCATTATTGCCGGGGTGTTCTGGCCGAAGAAGTTGGTGGCGATCAGCATCATCAGCAGCGCGCGGTTGGCGGCGATCACCGGCGGCGGCACCGTCATCGCGAACGCCGCCTCGTAGGCGGCCACGGCTGCCTTGGCCTGCATACCCGTGGCCTCGGCCTGTGCGGCGGTGGTACCGATCCACGACACATAAGGTGCGGCCGCGGCCGCCATCGCTATCGACGACGGTCCGAGCCAGCTGGCAGCGAGGTCCATGATCGCGGCGCTGTAAGAAGACGCCGTCGAGTACAACTGCGCGGCCAAGACGTCCCAGGCCGTCGCAGCGGCCAGCATCGGGCCCGCTCCCGGACCGGCATACATCCGGCCGGAGTTGATCTCCGGTGGTAACGCCCCGAAATCGAGCATCTGGGACCGCCAAAAATCAGCCGGCCGCGATCACGTTGGCGGCTTCGGTCACCGCGTATGAACCGGCGCTCATGCCCAAGGTATTCACGAACATCTCATGAATCGCCGAAGCCTGCGCGCCGACCGCCTGATACATCTGGGCGTGCGCGGCAAACTGTGCCGCGGTCAACGCGGACACTTCATCAGCCGCCGCAGGTACCACCGCCGTCGTTGGGGCCGCCGCAGCCGCATTCTGAGCGCTCATCATCGAGCCGATCCCTTGCAAGGTGCCGGCTGCCGCTGCCAGCGCCTCCGGCTGTGTAGTCACAAACGACATGCGCTTCCTCCTCCGCGGACGTGAGAGCCGACTCGCAAAAGCGAGCGCCGGCGCTGCGGTGACGCCCGGCCGCACCATCACAGGCCGGGCGCGCTGCAAACGGTTTATTCAGCTTTAGGCCAGTATACATACGATACGTATGATTGGATCCCTGTCAGGATACTACGAGTATCCCCACGAATCCACCCCTGTCCACCAGCCTTCCGTAGGTCCACCAGCCTGTTAGTCGCCTGTCATGCGGGTGACTTACGGTCTGGTGATTGTTTACAAGGAGACGATCAGTATGTATACTGGCTGTTCTGGTATATCGCTGGTATATGTGGCCGCACTCCTGCGTCGCCGTAACCACGGCCCGCCCGGTGCGTCGACCTGCTTCCGCTAGGAGCGACATGATCTGCGGCCGTCCCACGACCATCTACGGCGACGGCAGAGGAACCCGTACCTACGGGTGGAAGTACACACCCACTGATTCTGCACCGCCGACTATCGTCGGCATTTGCTTTTTCGCCGGCGATTTCGGCGAGTGCGGCTTGAACACTACTGTCCCGCAAACGAATATCTCCGCCAACTTTATCCGGGCCACTTCGCGCGGTCTGCGATGTCAAAAGCCGTGCGCCGAGGCCAAGCTGGTGCGCTGTCCTCGCGCTGCCATTGCCGACGTCGCCTTCGAAGTCCACCCTATGTCGCAGACCTGCCGCAGCCATGCCTCCGGTATGTGCTTTTGGAGCGGAGCCTGAGCTATGACATCTCTTTTCCAGACACCGGACACTCCGGAGCGGTTGCGGCGGACCGAGTCGCCAGTGGTTGGCGATGCGCTTGTCCGGCGTAAGGACGTCGGTGCCGGAGATTCCCGCACATCGACCCGCCCGGGTTCGCTGCGGGGCACCGCGGGAGCAAGTGTCGCTGAGGTGGGCGCAATCACTCCGTTGCGGCAATCCGACTTCGACGCTCCCGCGACGCTACCTACAACTCCAGGGTCCCTTCGTGCACGGTGGCAGCAACGCTACGGCAATTGGCTTGCGGCTTCTGATGCCATCGTTGTGATCGGTGTCGTGGCGGCGGCACACATTCTGCGATTCGGAAAAGTGACGAGCGGCAGCCTCTGGGCGGGATACGCGTCGGTTGCCTACTCGGCGGTATCGGTACTGATCGTGTTGGCGTGGGCCCTGGTCTTGACGATCTACCACACGCGTGCACACCGAGTAATCGGAGCTGGCCCCGAGGAGTTCCGCCGCGTGTGGACGGCCACGTTATGGTTGTTCGGAGTCATCGCTGTTGTCTCGACTCTGTTCAAGCTCGACATCGCTCGCGGTTACCTGGCCATTGCGTTTCCGCTAGGGCTTGTCGCATTGTCCGTCAATCGCCACCTGGCCCGCAGGTATGTCGCAGCGCAGCGTCGCCGCGGCCGCTTCATGACCGCGGTGCTCGCTGTCGGCGACCCCCGATCGGTCAAGGCCCTCGCGCGGTCGCTGGCGCAGCATCCGGCCGAAGGCTACACCGTGGTCGGTGCCTGCCCTCTCGGTATTCTCCAACGCCAAAACATCGTCGTCCCCGGCCTCGGGCCGCTGCGGGTGTTTCCCCACGAAGCCGACATCCGACACGCGATCGCGGCGTCGCAGGCCGACACCGTCGCATTGACCTCGGCGGGGGAGCTGGGGCCAGAAGGCATCCGCGACCTGTCGTGGCAATTGGAGAGGCTCGGCGTCGACCTGGTCGTGTCGCCGGGAATAGTCGATGTGGCCGGCCCGCGGCTGACGGTGCGCCCGGTGGGCGACCTACCGCTGATCCACGTTGACAAGCCGCAATATCAGGGAGCCAAGCGGTTTCAGAAGCGCGCATTCGATGTTTGCTTTTCACTGCTGGCGCTGCTGGCCGCGTCGCCGGTCATGATCATTGCTGCCGTGGCGGTGAAGGTAACCAGTCGGGGGCCGGTCTTCTATCGTGCCGAACGCATCGGCCTAGACGGTGTGCCGTTCCAGATGATCAAGTTTCGCAGCATGGTTGTCGACGCCGATCGGCGGCTGGCAGAGGTGGCCGACCTCAACGAGAGTGTCGGCGGCGTGTTGTTCAAGATCCGCGGGGACCCCAGAGTCACTCGGGTGGGCAGGCTTTTGCGCCGGTACAGCATCGACGAACTCCCGCAGTTCATCAACGTGTTGCGTGGGGACATGAGCGTGGTCGGACCCCGTCCGCCGCTGCGGAGCGAAGTCGAGACCTATGACCACCGAGTGCGGCGCCGACTGCTGGTGCGTCCCGGCATTACCGGACTGTGGCAGGTCAGCGGCCGATCCGACCTGTCATGGGAGGACTCGGTGCGGCTGGACCTGTCCTACGTGGAGAACTGGTCGATGCTCAGCGATTTGGCGATCGCGGCGAAGACCGTTGGGGCAATCTGTCGTGGCTCGGGTGCATATTGAGCGCGCTATCAGAACACACAGAGCTGCAGGCCGCCAGCGAGCACGGCGTCCACCCGGCTTCTTCTTGGTGGAGGACCAAGACACCCAGGTGGAATGCGGCCGGAGCGCCGGCTGCAAGACGGCGCTGGTGACAAACGCCCACTCGGCCAGGAAGAGAGGGTCTTCTCGGTCCTACCGCGACCGTGATCGCTTTGTCAGAAGCTGCACACCGGATCATCCGCTGGAAAGGGAATGAATGTAATGACCTCGGTGAACATTGATATCTATGCCGACGGCGCCGACGTGGACGAGATGCTGGACGCGCTCGAGCGGCCCACACCTCTGCCGATCGTCCCGCAGGACGGTGACGATCCGCGGGAGCTCTACGCGAGCTTGCTCGTCAAGCTCATGCCGCTGGCCGAGCCCGTGGAAGGCGTGCTGAACGAGATCGAGGAGACAGCGAGGACCGAGGGGATCCCGATCGTGGGCCGCCTCGAGGGCTCGATCCTCCAGATCCTCACGATGCTCCACGGACGCCGGGCGATGCGGATTCTCGACATCGGGACGGCGATCGGGTACTCAGCCATCTGGCTGGCGGCGGCGCTCGCCCCCGGCGGGACAGTCACGACGATCGAGCTTGATCCGGAGCGGGCGCAGCGCGCCCGTCGATACATCGAGCGAGCCGGGTTCGCCGACCGGGTGGATGTCCTCGAGGGCGACGCGTTCGACGTGATCCCGACGCTCGGAACCTACGATCTCATCTTCCAGGACGTGATGAAGCACGTGTACTTCGGCAGCGACCCGGGGCTGGCGCTCTCGCTGTTGCGCCTGACCGTCGAGCACCTCGCCCCCGCCGGCGTGCTCATGATCGATAACGCGCTGTGCGGCAACGGGATCATCGAACCCGGAGCACACAGCGCGTCGAACCAGCTCGCCGGCGTGCAGGCGCTCAACCACGCCCTGAGCCGCGACCCGGCGTTCCGGAGCGTCATCCTCCCCGTCCGCGACGGGCTGTGGCTGGCGCAGCGGGTCGCGTGACCACGCCCGGTGCCACGGCCCCCGGCGCGGAGGCCCGCATCGCCGACCCGGTCTCGTGCGTTCTCGGGGATGGACTGGCCGGGTTGCGACGTCACGTGCTCGGGGCGGTGGTGCCGGCCCTCGACAAGCTGCTCGCGGACGTCGCTGAGGAGGACGAGCTTCCGCCGGTCCTCGAGCGGCTCGCGGCTGACCCCGTCTCGCTCCTCGACGGTCGTGACGCTCCGGACGATCTCGGCATCCGGCACGCCACCGTCGCCGTCGAGGCGCTCGCCACGGGGCGCCAGACGTACCTCATCCCGGTGCTCGTGAACGCGCTGGCCCGGGTGCCGATCGTGCTCGCCGGAAACGACGCGCCACAGGAGCGGTTCCTTGCGCGGGCCGCGACGCGTCCCGTAGGCACGTTCGCCATGACAGAGCCTGAGGCCGGCTCCGACGTGGCACGCCTCGCGACGACGGCCCGCGACGACGGCGACCACGTCGTCCTGAACGGCCACAAGCGCTGGATCAACGTGCTCGACCGCGAAGCGCTCGAGTGGATCATCGTGTGGGCGAGGCCGGAGGGCTCGGCGGGGCATACGCTGTCCTGCTTCGTGGTGCCCGCTGACGCGCCGGGCGTCCACATCGCCCAAGTCGGAGACATGCTCGGAATGCGCGCGATTCCGCTCGCCGACATCCGGCTCAAGGAGGTCCGGGTCCCGCGGACCCATCAGATCGGCGAAGACGGGCGATGCTTCGGGCTGGCGATGCGCTGCTTGAACTCGGTCCGTTGTGTCGTCGGGGCCCGCGGACTCGGACTGACCGCGCGAGTCCTCATGGACGCCGCGGATTACGTCAACGCCCGTCCCTCGTTTGGCGGCACGCTCGCCGACCGTCAGTCGGTGCGGGCGACCCTCGCGGCGCTCGCGGCGCGCTTGGAGGCGGCTCGGCTGCTGACCTACCGCGCGGCCGCGCTGGCAGACGCGCGCCACCTCGGCAAGGAGGCCGGCCCGGTGCATGCCGCGAGCAAGTGGCTCGGCACCGAGCTCGCTGTGGAGGCCGCCACAGCGGCGCTGCACCTCGCCGGTGCCGCCGGCTAAGCGCTCGCCGGCGAGCAGGCCGGCGCCGAAGCATGTTCGCCCGGCATCTGCGCGACGCGCAGCAGCTGACGATCGTCGAGGGGGTCAGCGAGGTCCAGCTCGAGCTGATCGGATACGGCGTGCTCGACGGCTCCCTGTGGTGGGCGCGGTGAGCTGGCCTGCCGCGGCCGGGGAGCGTCGCGGCCCTCTGGCCGGGGTCCGCGTCCTCGACCTCTCGCGGATCCTCGCCGGCCCATTCTCGACCCAGATCATGGCCGACCTGGGCGCGGATGTCATCAAGGTGGAGCGGCCGGGCGCGGGCGACGAGACCCGCCGCTGGGGTCCGCCGTTCGCGGCGTCGGGCGCGGCGGCGTACTTCTACGCCTGCAACCGCGGCCGGCGATCTATCGCCCTCGACCTCCGGACGCCTGAGGACCGGGCGATCGCCCTCGACCTCGCCGCCGCCGCCGACGTCCTCCTCGAGAACTTCATGCCGGGCACGATGGAGCGGCTCGGCCTCGGTGACGAGGTCCTGTCCGCTCGCAACGAGCGCCTTGTACACGGCGTCATCTCCGGCTACGGCCACGAGCGCTCAAGGG
>NZ_CAXUCH010000006.1:0-22455 GCF_964249325.1 uncultured Mycobacterium sp.
ACTCAGCTGCGAGAGCGCCGGCAGACCCGGGAGCTGTTGGGACGGTATCGGCTGCGGTGGAGCCGGGTCAGCAGCGGCGCTGGGGCACAGCGCTAATCCGGCGGTCGAGGCGATCGCAACGGCGGCGAAGCTGCTGCGCAAATTCCAGATGCGTACCACGGTGTTCTCCCGGTATCTCGGTGGGTCAGCCGACTACACGCTCAGGGCAGCGCCGAAAGCGGTATCAATATCGGGTTGTTGATCACTCCCGGCGCGGGGGTCGCAGCCGATGGCGCCGGGGTGGGCGGCGTCATGCCGCGCGGAATCGGGACGCCCCCCGGAGCAAGCGAAGCCAGATCGCCTGGCAAGGACACTTGCTGCGGCAGCGGCACCGGCGAGAACGGCACATTCGGCAGCGAAACCTGCGCGTTCGGCATCAGCTGACCCGGACCAGCCGCCGGAGCCGCCGCACCCGGAGCAGCCGAGGGCACCGAAGGAGCGGCGCCCGGCAAGATTGAATTGAGCCCTGGCATGGCGGCGGGCGTCCCCGGGGTGGGCGACGTAGCTGGCGGTGCGAGAGCGGATGCCCCCGGAACGTTCGCCGGCAGCTGCGGCACGCGGATGTCGGCGCTGGCCATCGGCGGCGGGGTCGGCGGTGTGGCCGGGGCTCCACCGAGGGCGCTCGTGAGGCCCTGGAGCAACTGCGGTGCATTGGCAAGCTGCTGGCCGATGCTGCCGATGTTGGGAACCGGCGCCGGTGGCGCGGTGTCGGCATGGGCGATCCCGCCCGTCAGCAGCGCGGCCGACGAGCCCACCACAACGGCGGTCGCGCGTAACAACGTCCAAATGGTTGACATGACTCTCCCTGGTTTTCGACGACATGTTCCGGCGCCGATCGTTCGCGCGATACCAAAGTGACTCAAGTGACACGTGTGGCGGTTATTTGATCGTTAGGCAAACGAGCGGTCACGGTGACCGGCGGCCCGTCGCCCAGGCAACGCGGCGTCGAATCGGTCCACGCTCGCTAAAGTCGGGCACATAGAAACCACTACGGCCGCCCCGGCGGCAACCCCGACCCGCCGGCAGGCGATCCCAGTAGGAGCTGCCGCGCCGGTGTTGCTCTGCCTGAGCATCGCGGCCCGGCTGGCCTGGACCACCCTGGCGCGCTGTACAGCTACGTCTACGCCGACCAGACGCCCGATTTCCCGCTGCCGTTCACCTACCCGCCATTCGCGGCGGTGGTCTTCTCTCCTCTGCACTTCCTGCCGTTCGGCCTCGTCGCATTCCTGTGGACGGTCGGGACCATGGCGGCGTTATACGGCGTGGTTCGCATCAGCCAGCGGTTGCTCGGTGTGCCAGCCGGTGCTGGCCAGCGCGCCGCCATGCTGTGGACCGCGGTCTCGATCTGGATCGAGCCGTTGCGCAGCACATTCGACTACGGCCAGATCAACGTGCTGCTCGTGCTGGCCGTGCTCTGGGCGGCCTACACCACCCGGTGGTGGCTATCGGGCCTCCTGGTCGGCGTGGCTGCGGGGGTGAAGCTGACCCCGGCGATCACCGGCCTCTATTTCGTCGGGGTCCGGCGGTGGGCGGCGGCGGTGTTCTCGGCGGTCGTCTTCTTGGCAAGTGTTGCGATCTCTGCACTCGTCGTCGGCGACCAGGTGCGCTACTACTTCACGGACCTGCTTCCCGACACCGATCGGGTCGGGCCGATCTGCACGACCTTCAATCAGTCCTGGCGCGGGGCCATCTGTCGCATCTTCGGTCACGACACCGGATATGACCCGCTGGTGGTTGCGGCGATTCTTATCACCGCGGTACTGGCGGTGCTGGCATGGCGGGCCCTCAAGAGTGCCGGCGGTGCACCGGACCGGTTGGCCATACTGTTGGTGGTGCAGCTGTTCGGGTTGCTGCTCTCCCCGATTTCGTGGACTCACCACTGGGTATGGCTGGTGCCGTTGATGATTTGGCTAATTCACGGGCCGCTGTCCGACCGCCGCGGCACCCGGATTCTCGGGTGGTGCTGGCTCGCGTTGACCATCGTCGGTGTGCCATGGCTGCTGAGCTTCGCGCAACCGAGCATCTGGCAGAGCAGCCGGCCGTGGTATCTGGCTTGGGGCGGGCTGGTCTACATCGTGGCGACGTTGGCCACGCTGGCATGGATCGCCGCGAGCGGACGACGAACGGTCAGCTCGGAGTCCCGATAATCCCGTTGATGTCGCGCGCCATCGCTATGTCGTTTTGCGTGATGCCGCCCTCGGAATGTGTCACCAACGCGAAAGTGACTGTCCGCCAACGGATATCAATATCCGGGTGATGATTCTTAGCTTCCGCGTGCTCAGCCACCCGGCGCACAGCGTCGATGCCTGCCATGAACGATGGGAACTTGATCGACCGGCGCAGCACACCGCCTGTTCGCTCCCAGCCGTCGAGGTCTGGCAGTGCGGCGTCGACTTGTTCATCGGTTAACACAGCCATGGATCGACGGTATACCGTCACCGGCGATGCCGAACCAGATCATCGTCGCCGGAGCCGTCATCTCCGGATCCGCACTGTTGGTTGCACAACGGGCCCGGCCGCCGGAATTAGACGGCCGCTGGGAGCTGCCCGGCGGCAAGGTCATGGCCGGGGAATCCGAGCCCGAGGCACTGGCCCGGGAGCTGGCCGAAGAACTCGGCATCCACGTGGTGGTCGGCGAGCGGCTGGGGCACGACATCGACCTCGATGACACAGCGACGCTGCGCGCCTATCGCGTCGAGTTGATCCGTGGTCAGCCCCATCCTCGCGACCACCGCGCGCTGCGCTGGGTGACGGCCGTCGAACTGGATCAAGTCGACTGGGTGCCCGCCGATCGGGCATGGCTGGCTGCGCTGTCCGAAATCCTCTGAAAGTGCGTACCCGCAAGCACCACGCCGACACGCCCTCAGCCGTCTTGCGGCAAACACACAGGATTACCGAAGGTGCGGCTTGTGATCAAGTTTTTACAAGGACATGCGAAACATTTACGTCGGATTACTCTCTGTTAGCGGTGCCGATGATTTCCTGTACCACGTGGGTCCGGCTTCCGGGGCTGTTACCGGCGCGTTTCGACGCAGGAGCCCGGCGCTGGCTATAGATCTCTTCGCCGGCAGCGCCTCGACAGCCAGCATGGCCCGCCCGCAACCCACCGCTTATGCTTGTAAACAGTCGCTGATCAGCGCGCGGGCCGCCGATGCAGACGGGCACGTCAGCAGCTGGTCGGCCGGGTCGGCGAGATCGCCGTCGAATCGCTGACCGATCCCGCGACAACCGCAACGGGTTGCACGCCCACGGCCCTCAAGCCGAAGCGGCGCCGCTACTTGTAAGGAGATCCTCAGGTGACTGTGACACCGACACCGCACGTCGGAGGTCCTCTGGAGGAGTTGCTGGAGCGGAGCGGCCGCTTCTTCACGCCGGGCGAGTTCTCCGACGACCTGCGAACGGTCACGCGCCGCGGCGGCCGCGAAGCCGACGTGTTCTACCGGGACCGGTGGAGCCACGACAAGGTGGTCCGCTCCACCCACGGCGTCAACTGCACCGGCTCGTGCTCATGGAAGATCTACGTCAAGGACGGGATCATCACCTGGGAGACCCAGCAGACCGACTACCCGTCGGTGGGTCCCGACCGGCCGGAGTACGAGCCTCGCGGCTGTCCCCGCGGTGCGTCGTTCTCCTGGTACAGCTATTCGCCGACCCGGGTCCGCTACCCCTATGCCCGCGGTGTGCTGGTCGAGATGTTCAGGGAAGCCAAAGCCCGGCTCGGCGACCCGGTGCTCGCGTGGGCCGACATCCAGGCCGACCCCGAGCGTCGCCGCCGCTACCAGCGCGCCCGCGGCAAGGGCGGCCTGGTCAGGGTGAGCTGGGCCGAAGCGACCGAGATGATCGCCGCAGCCCACGTGCACACCATCAAGACCTACGGTCCCGACCGGGTCGCCGGCTTCTCGCCCATCCCGGCGATGTCAATGGTCAGCCATGCCGCCGGCTGCCGGTTCGTCGAGCTGATCGGCGGCGTGATGACGTCGTTCTACGACTGGTACGCCGACCTGCCGGTCGCCTCGCCACAGGTCTTCGGCGACCAGACCGACGTCCCCGAGTCCGGCGACTGGTGGGACGCAGCGTATTTGGTCATGTGGGGCTCCAATGTGCCGATCACCCGGACCCCGGACGCGCACTGGATGGCCGAAGCTCGCTACCGCGGCACCAAAGTGGTGACGGTCAGCCCTGACTACGCCGACAACACCAAGTTCGCCGACGAGTGGATGCCGTGCGCGGCCGGCACCGACGGGGCGCTTGCCATGGCGATGGGTCATGTGGTCCTCTCCGAATGCTATGTCCAACAACAGGTTCCGTTCTTTACGGACTACGCGCGCCGCTATACCGACCTGCCGTTTTTGATCAAGCTCGAAGAGCGCGACGACGCACTGGTGCCCGGAAAGAACCTCACTGCAGCCGACATCGGTCAAGCGGTGGAAAATGCGGCGTTCAAGCCGGTCGTTTTGGACGCAGATACCGACTCCATCGTCGTGCCCCACGGCTCAATCGGATTCCGCTACGGCGAGGACGGGCTCGGCAAGTGGAATCTCGACCTGGGCAATGTGACACCGGCGCTGAGCGTGGAACTTCCGCGCGCCAGCAACGGTGACCGCGCGACCGCGCTGGTCCGGCTGCCCGGCTTCGACACCATCGACGGGCACGGCGAAATCGTGTCGCGCGGCGTCCCGGTGCGCCGCGTCGGCAAGCACCTGGTGTGCACAGTGCTCGACTTGATGCTCGCCCACTATGGGGTAGCACGCCAGGGGTTGCCCGGCGAGTGGCCCACCGGATACGACGACGCCAGCCATCCCAATACGCCCGCCTGGCAGGAACCGATCACCGGAGTGTCGGCCGCGCAGGCCATCCGTGTCGCACGCGAATTCGCCCGCAGCGCAGAGGAATCCGGCGGGCGCTCGATGATCATCATGGGCGGCGGCATCTGTCACTGGTTCCACGGCGACGCCATCTACCGCGCGGTGCTGGCGCTGCTGATGCTGACCGGGTCCATGGGACGCAACGGCGGTGGCTGGGCCCACTACGTCGGTCAGGAGAAAGTGCGACCGCTGACGGGGTGGCAGACGATGGCGATGGCCACTGACTGGTCGCGGCCACCGCGGCAGGTGCCCGGCGCCTCGTATTGGTATGCCCACACCGACCAGTGGCGCTACGACGCCTACGGAGCCGACAAGCTGACGAGCCCGGTGGGTCGCGGCCGGTTCGCCGGTAAGCACACGATGGATCTGCTGGCCTCCGCCACGGCGATGGGGTGGAGTCCGTTCTATCCGCAGTTCGACCGGTCCAGTCTCGACGTGGCCGACGAAGCGAAGGCGGCCGGTCGTGACGTCGGGGAATACGTTGCCGAACAACTCGGGCAGCGCAAGCTGAACCTGTCGATCAGCGATCCCGACAATCCCGTCAACTGGCCGCGGGTGCTCACCGTGTGGCGAGCCAACCTGATCGGCTCCTCGGGCAAGGGCGGTGAGTACTTCCTGCGGCATCTGCTGGGAACGGACTCCAACGTCCAGGGCGACGCTCCGGGCGACGGGGTCCGGCCCACAGATGTCGTTTGGGACAAGGAGATTCCGGAAGGCAAGCTCGATCTGATGATGTCGATCGACTTCCGGATGACCTCCACGACGTTGGTGTCCGACATTGTGCTGCCAGCTGCCACCTGGTACGAGAAGGCAGATCTGTCCAGCACCGACATGCACCCGTATGTGCACGCCTTCAGCCCGGCCACCGACCCGCCGTGGGAAACCCGGTCGGACTTCGATGCTTTCGGCGCGATCGCCCGCACTTTCAGCGCGATGGCCAAGCGTCACCTCGGTACCCGCAGCGACGTGGTGCTCACCGCACTCGGGCACGACACCCCGGATGCGTTGGCCTATCCCGATGGCACCGAACGTGATTGGCGGCATACCGGCGAAGTGCCGATACCGGGCAAGACGATGAGCAAGCTCACCGTGGTGGAACGCGACTACGGCGCGATTTACGACAAGTGGCTGACCCTGGGCCCGCTGGTCGACAAATTCGGGCTGACGGTAAAAGGCGTCACCGTGCATCCCTTCCAGGAAGTCGGGCAATTGGCCGCCAAGTTCGGTGTGATGAACTCCGGTGCCGGCCAAGGCCGTCCGGCGATCACAACCGCCAACCGGATGGCCGATGTGATACTGCTGCTGTCCGGCACGTCCAACGGCCGGCTAGCGGTCGAGGGTTTCCGCGAGCTGGAGAAGCGCACCGGCCAGCGGCTGGCCCACCTGGCCGAGGGCAGCGAGGAAAAGCGCATCACCTACGCCGACACCCAGGCCCGTCCGGTTCCGGTGATCACCAGCCCGGAGTGGTCCGGCAGCGAGACCGGGGGCCGCCGCTACGCGCCTTTCACGATCAACATCGAGCACCTCAAGCCTTTTCACACGCTCACCGGACGAATGCACTTCTACCTCGCCCACGACTGGATCGAGGAACTCGGCGAGCACTTGCCCGTCTATCGGCCACCGCTGGACATGTCGCGGCTGTTCAACGCCCCCGAGCTGGGCCCCACCGGAGATGGCATCGGGCTCACCGTCCGGTACTTGACCCCGCACTCCAAGTGGTCTTTCCATTCCACCTACCAGGACAACCTCTACATGCTCTCGTTGTCGCGCGGCGGTCCGACCATGTGGATGAGCCCAGCAGATGCGGCGAAAATCAATGTCCGCGACAACGATTGGGTTGAGGCGGTCAATGCCAACGGCATCTATGTGTGCCGGGCCATCGTCAGCCACCGGATGCCCGACGGCGTGGTGTTCGTCTACCACGTGCAGGAACGCACCGTGGACACCCCCCGCACCGAGACCAACAACAAGCGCGGCGGTAACCACAACGCGCTCACTCGGGTGCGTATCAAGCCCAGCCACCTCGCCGGCGGCTACGGTCAGCACGCGTTCGCCTTTAACTACCTTGGCCCGACCGGCAATCAGCGCGACGAGGTGACCATAGTGCGGCGGCGCAACCAGGAGGTGCAGTACTGATGCATCTGCCGAAGCACGCCGAGCGGGGCCGCCGATGAAAGTCATGGCGCAACTTGCGATGGTAATGAACCTCGACAAGTGCATTGGCTGCCACACCTGTTCGGTCACCTGCAAACAGGCCTGGACCAATCGCAGCGGAACCGAGTACGTCTGGTTCAACAACGTCGAAACCCGGCCGGGCGTGGGCTATCCGCGCACCTACGAAGACCAGGAGCGCTGGCGCGGGGGCTGGATCCGTGACAAGAAGGGCCGGCTGCGGCTTCGCGACGGCGGCCGCATCGCCAAGCTGCTGCGGATTTTCGCCAACCCCAAACTGCCCACCATCGGCGACTACTACGAGCCGTGGACCTACGACTACGAAAACCTCACCTCGGCGCCGCTGGGCGATACGTTCCCGACCGCCGCGCCGCGCAGCCAGATCAGCGGGGAACGGATGAAAATCGAGTGGGGCGTCAACTGGGACGACAACCTCGCCGGCTCCACCGAGACCATGCGCGACGACCCGGTCCTGAAGAAGGTGAACGAGGACGTCAAGCTTGCGCTCGAAGAAACCTTCATGTTCTACCTGCCGCGGATCTGCGAGCACTGCCTGAACCCGTCCTGCGTGGCATCGTGCCCGTCCGGTGCGATGTACAAGCGCACCGAGGACGGCATCGTACTGGTCGACCAGGACCGGTGCCGCGGCTGGCGGATGTGTGTGTCGGGATGCCCGTACAAGAAGGTGTATTTCAACCACAAGACCGGCAAAGCCGAGAAATGCACCTTGTGCTACCCGCGCATGGAGGTCGGCCTGCCGACCATCTGCTCGGAAACCTGTGTAGGCCGGTTGCGGTACCTCGGGCTGGTGCTCTATGACGCCGACCGGGTGCTGGAGGCGGCGTCGGTGGAAAAGGACACCGACCTCTACCAGGCGCAGTGCCAGGTTTTCCTGGACCCCGGCGACCCGGAGGTGATCGCCGCCGCGCGCGCCGAAGGCATCTCCGGCGAGTGGATCGAGGCCGCCCAACGCTCACCGATCTACGCGCTGATCAACAAATACAAAGTGGCGCTGCCGTTGCACCCGGAATACCGGACCATGCCGATGGTCTGGTACATCCCGCCGCTGTCGCCGGTGGTGGACGCGGTCAGCCGCGAGGGCCACGACGGGGAAGACCTGGGCAACCTCTTCGGCGCGTTGGAGGCGCTGCGTATCCCGATGCAATACCTGGCCGTACTGTTCACCGCCGGCGACACCAGCGTCGTCGAGCAGGTGCTGCGGCGGTTGTCGGCGATGCGCTCCTACATGCGTGACATCAACCTCGGACGTGAGACCCAGCCGCAGATACCCCATGCCGTCGGGATGACCGAAGAAGAGATCTACGAGATGTACCGCTTGCTCGCGATCGCGAAATACGAAGAGCGCTACGTCATTCCGACTGCGTACAAAGCCGAGGCCCGCGAGCTGGACCGGTTGGCGGGGTGCTCGCTGGACAGCGACGGCGGACCGGGTATGTACGAAGGCGGCGCATTCGGCACAGCCGACGCACCGGTGCCGGTCAGCGTGGAGACCTTTCACACGCTCAAGCAGCAGGCGGGCGCCGGCGGGTCCACCAACGGCAACGGTTCATCGCGGGTAAACCTGTTGAACTGGGACGGCGGCGAGGTGCCGACCGGGATGTTTCCCGAAGAGCAGCAGAAGCAATGAGGCTGCGCGCCCGATCACGAGAATCCGTACTGCGCGACCGGTTGGTGTGGCAGGCGGCCTCGCTGCTGTTGGCCTATCCCGACGAGCAGCGCGACGAGCGACTCGACACGGTGGAGCGCCTGCTGGCCCACCTGGACGGGACCGTTGCCGAGCTGCTGGGTCGCACCGTCGCCGCCCTGCGGGCCACCGATGCGCTGACCGCCGCCGCCGAATATGTCGAAACCTTCGATATGCGCCGCCGCTCGACTATGTACCTGACCTATTGGACGGCCGGCGATACCCGCAACCGGGGTCGCGAAATGCTGGCTTTCGCCGCGGCATACCGCGACGCCGGTGTCGAACCGCCCAAATCCGAAGCACCCGATCACCTTCCGGTGGTACTCGAGTTCGCCGCGACGGTCGACCCGGAGGCGGGGCGCAGGCTGTTGGTCGAGCACCGGGTGCCCATCGACGTGTTGTTGGGCGCGTTGCGGGACGCGCATTCGCCCTACGAACACGTCATCGCCGCGGTGTGCGAAACGCTCCCGCCGGTTACCGACCAGGATGTGCGCCGCGCGCAACGGCTCGCCGCGCAGGGACCCCCGGCCGAAGCCGTTGGCTTGCAACCGTTTACTTTGACCGTGCCACCCAAACGAACGGGCGGAACCTGAGATGGCCCACACGAGCCTTACCGAGATCTTCTGGGACGTCGCACCATATGTCTCGCTGTCGATCGCCGCGGTCGGGACCTGGTGGCGGTACCGCTACGACAAGTTCGGCTGGACCAGCCGGTCCTCACAGATCTACGAGTCACGGCTACTGTCGATCGGCAGTCCGCTGTTTCACTTCGGCAGCCTGATGGTGATCATGGGCCACATCATGGGCCTTTGCATTCCCGAGTGGCTAACAGAGGACATCGGGATGAGCGACCATTTTTACCACCTGCAGGCACTGATCCTCGGTGCGCCCGCCGGGGTCGCCGCCCTGATCGGCATCGGGTTGCTGATCTATCGACGTTGGACCAGCGGACCGGTGCGCCTGGCCACCACACTGAGCGACAAGCTGATGTACCCGGTGCTGGTGTGCGCGATGGTGGCCGGCATGAGCTGCACGATGATGGGGGCCACGCACTACGGCCAGGTGAACGACTACCGGCAGAACGTGTCGGTCTGGTTCAGGTCGATCTTTGTGCTGGACCCGCGTGGCGATCTGATGCTGCAGGCGCCGTTCTACTTCCAGGTGCACGCGACGATCGCACTGCTGCTGTTCGCGCTGTGGCCGTTCACTCGACTGGTGCACGCGTTCAGCGTTCCGATCGCGTATCTGTTCCGCCCCTACATCGTCTACCGCAGTCGCGAGGTCGTTGACGATCAATTGGTCGGGGCAGCGCCGCGCCGCCGCGGTTGGTAGCCGCGGGCGAACCGACTAGTCGACACTGCGCTGACCGCATCGATCCTGCGCTGGCCGCGCCGACGCGCCGACGGCATGCGCTATGTACGCAGACTCGATCCAGCGGGCATCGCGGCCAGCCTCGGCCAGCTGCAATTTCGCGGTCGGCGCCAACCACTGCCAGAATCACCCGGTGCAATTCCGCAACGTCGCCATCGTTGCCCATGTCGACCATGGCAAGACGACACTGGTCGACGCGATGCTGCGGCAGTCCGGCGCGTTGCACGAGCGCGGCGAAGCCAAAGAGCGGGTGCTCGACACGGGTGATCTGGAGCGGGAGAAAGGCATCACGATCCTGGCCAAGAACACCGCCGTGCACCGTCACCACAGCGATGGAACGGTCACGGTCATCAATGTGATCGACACCCCTGGCCACGCCGACTTCGGTGGCGAGGTGGAACGCGGGCTTTCGATGGTCGACGGGGTCTTGTTGCTGGTCGACGCCGCCGAAGGCCCGCTGCCGCAGACCCGCTTCGTACTGCGCAAGGCGCTGGCCGCGCATCTGCCGGTGATCCTGGTGGTCAACAAGACGGATCGGCCCGACGCCCGCATCGCCGAGGTCGTCGACGCCAGCCACGATCTGCTGCTCGACGTCGCGGCCGATCTCGACGACGAAGCGGCGAAGGCCGCCGAGGAAGCCCTCGGTCTGCCGACGCTGTACGCCTCCGGGCGGGCCGGCGTGGCCAGCACCGTGCCGCCCGCCGACGGCCGGCTTCCCGAGGGCGACAACCTAGATCCACTGTTCGATGTTTTGCTGCAGCACATCCCACCGCCCGGCGGTGACCCGGATGCTCAGCTGCAGGCGCTCCTCACCAATCTCGACGCGTCGGCGTTCTTGGGTCGGTTGGCGTTGATCCGCATCTACAACGGCCGGTTGCGTAGGGGACAGCAAGTGGCGTGGCTGCGCGAACTCGACGGCGAACCCGTCGTCGCCGCCGCGAAAATCACCGAACTGCTGGCCACCGAGGGGGTAGAGCGGTCACCCACCGAGCAGGCAGAAGCCGGTGACATCGTGGCAGTCGCTGGCATACCCGACATCATGATCGGCGACACTCTCGCCGACCCCGTCAATCCCGTTGCGCTGCCGCGGATTACCGTCGACGAGCCGGCAATCTCGGTCACCATCGGAACCAATACCTCGCCGCTGGCCGGCAAGGTGCCCGGCCACAAGCTCACCGCGCGGATGGTCAAAGCCCGGCTGGACGCCGAGCTAGTGGGCAATGTGTCGATCCGGGTGCGCGACATCGGCCGGCCCGACGCCTGGGAAGTGCAGGGCCGCGGCGAGCTGGCGCTGGCCGTGCTGGTCGAGCAGATGCGCCGAGAGGGTTTCGAGTTGACCGTCGGCAAGCCGCAGGTGGTGACCAAGACCGTCGACGGCAAATTGCACGAGCCGGTTGAGGCGCTGACCATCGACTGCCCGCAGCAGTACGTCGGCGCGGTCACCCAGTTGATGGGCGCGCGCAAGGGCCGCATGGTCGAGATGGTCAACCACGCCACCGGCTGGGTGCGGATGGATTTCACGGTGCCCAGCCGCGGGCTGATCGGGTGGCGCACCGATTTCTTGACCGAAACCCGCGGCACGGGTATCGCCCACGCGGTGTTCGACGGCTACCGGCCGTGGGCGGGGGAGATCCGGACCCGTCACAGCGGCTCGCTGGTGTCGGACCGCTCCGGCACCGTCACGGCGTATGCGCTGCTGCAGCTGGCCGACCGGGGCCAGTTCTTCGTTGCGCCCGGGCAGGACACCTATGAGGGCATGGTCGTCGGGGTCAACCCCCGCCCGGAGGACCTCGACGTCAACGTCACCCGGGAAAAGAAGCTGACCAATATCCGCTCGTCGACTGCCGAGGTCATGGAGACCGGAGCCAAGCCCATTGACCTCGACTTGGAGCGCGCCATGGAGTTCTGTGGGCCCGACGAATGCGTCGAGGTCACCCCAGAGTGGGTGCGGGTACGCAAGGTCCAGCTCGGCGCTACCGAGCGGGCGCGCAGCCGGGCACGGGCCAAGGCCCGCGGCTAGCGTCATGAACGGTGCGGTTGCCCCGCAGCCAATGGGCCGGCCGATACCCTGATGGGCGTGCCGAAACGAGCCTGCCGCGCCTGGTTAACCATCGGCGCGCTGGCTTCAGTGCTGGGGCTGGCGGTGTCGGGCTGTACCGTCAAGCCGCCGCCCGCGCCGCAGAGCACCGAGACGTCGCGTAGCTCGCCGCCGCCGCCCCCGCGCGTCATGCAGGTCATCATGGGCATCGACTCGATCGGCGCCGGCTTCAACCCCCACCTGCTATCCGACCTGTCGGCGGTCAATGCCGCGGTCAGCGCCCTGGTCCTGCCCAGCGCGTTTCGCCCGGTTCCCGACCCGAACACTCCTACAGGTTCGCGATGGGAAATGGATCCGACGCTGCTGGTATCCGCTGACGTCACCAACGACAACCCGTTCACGGTGACCTACAAGATCCGGCCTGAGGCGCAGTGGACCGACAATGCCCCGATCGCCGCCGACGACTTCTGGTACCTGTGGCGGCAGATGGTCAGCCAGCCCGGTGTCGTCGACCCGGCCGGTTATGACCTCATCACCGGCGTGCAGTCGATCGACGGCGGCAAGCAAGCAGTCGTCACGTTCTCCCAGCCGTATCCGGCATGGCGGGAGTTGTTCAGCAACATCCTGCCGGCACACATCGTCAAAGACGTCCCCGGCGGCTTCCCGGCCGGGCTGGCTCGCGCGCTGCCCGTCACTGGTGGACAGTTTCGGGTGGAGAACATCGACCCGCAGCGCGACGAGATCTTGATCGCCCGCAACGACCGCTACTGGGGCCAGCCGGCCAAGCCGGATCTCATCCTGTTCCGTCGCGCGGGCGCGCCTGCCGCGTTGGCCGACTCGATCCGCAACGGCGACACCCAGGTCGCCCAGGTGCACGGCGGGTCCGCGGCATTCGCCCAACTGTCCGCCATTCCCGACGTGCGGACCGCTCGGATCATGACGCCGCGGGTCATGCAGTTGACGCTGCGTGCCAATGAACCCAAGCTGGCCGACTCCCAGGTGCGCAAGGCGATTCTGGGGCTACTCGATGTGGATCTGCTCGCCGCGGTCGGCGCCGGCAGCGACAACACGGTCACGCTTGACCAGGCGCAGATCCGCCCGCCCAGCGACCCTGGATATGTGCCGACAGCGCCGCCGGCGATGACCAAGGCGGACGCACTGAGTCTCTTGGAGGCCGGCGGCTACCAGATCGAAAACGACACGTCTGCGTCAGTGCCGCCGCCAGCAGACCCGGCTACCACACCGCTCAACACCGGAGCACCGGAATTCACCCGTGGCCGGATCAGCAAGGACGGCAAGCAGTTATCACTGGTTATCGGCGTCGCATCGAACGATCCGACGGCGGTGGCAGTGGCCAATACGGCCGCCGACCAGTTGCGCAACGTCGGCATCGCCGCCACCGTGCTGGGGCTGGATCCAGTGGTGCTCTACCGCGACGCGTTGGTCAACAACCGGGTGGACGCCGTCGTCGGCTGGCATCAAGCCGGGGGCAACCTCGCGACGCTGCTGGCTTCCCGCTACGGCTGCCCCGCGTTAGAGCAGACGCCGGTGTCGACATCGAGTGCGCCCGCGGCCAGCAGCTCCGACGGATCACCGACCTCACCGCACGCCGCGACACCCTCGAGGACGCCGACGTCAACGCCGCCGAGCCGCTCACTGGAGCCGGGTGCGCTGGTGCAGGCGCCGTCGAACATCACCGGCATCTGCGACCGAAGCATCCAGTCGAATATCGACGCTGCCCTGCAGGGCACCAAGGACATGAACGAGGTGATCAACGCGGTAGAGCCGCGGCTGTGGAATATGGCGACCGTGTTGCCGATCCTGCAGGACACCACGATCGTCGCCGCGGGACCCAGCGTGCAAAACGTCAACCTGTCCGGCGCGGTGCCGGTTGGCATCGTCGGCGATGCCGGTCAATGGCTCAAGACCTCGCAATAACATCCCGCAGGTAGTAGCCGCTAGCGTTCACTGACTTGAGTGGCTATCGCTTTCGGAGGCGTGCGCGGCGAGGTGACCCGGCACCGGCCCGGGGTGCCGTGCCATCCATTTTGCAGCGCAAGGCTTTTCGGCTACCCGCCTCGACTGAACGCCGGCGTCCGCTGGGGAAGCACGGTGTCGAGAATCCGTGTGAGTTGTCGCTTGTTCGGCGGAGCTCCGGTCAACAGCAGGTGGTGGTTGATCAACGCAGGCCCAACCCGTGCGGTCAGCGGGGTAAGGCTGGCGGGATGGATGTCGCCGTTGCGCTCGGCGGCTCGCAGGATGGATTCAATGATGCGAAGACGGGGGGCCACAACGGCGTCGGCGAATATCGCGCGTAGCTCGGGTTCGTGCACCAACTGGCCGATGATATCCAGACTGGGAAAGTCGGTCTTGCCCGCGAGCACCTCACAGTGTGCGGTGAACACCGCCAACAGGTTCTCCCGCGGCGACCGGTCGGCGCTGGGCTCCGGCAACGGCGGCAGGGCGTGGAGCAGAGCGGCCTGAACCAGCGCGCGCTTGCTGGCCCAGCGTCTATACAGCGCCGCCTTGCCGGTACGGGCCCGTGCGGCGATCCCTTCCATGGTCAGCCCGCCGTAGCCCACTGCAGCCAGTTCGGCCAGTGTGGCCTCGTACAGCGCGTTCTCGAGTTCTTGGCCTCGGCGACGGCTTTTTACGGCTTTGCTCTGCTGTGGCATCCTCCGATAGTAGTCATCGTCGTTTCTCCTGGCGGTCACACGGCGCGGTTTTGCGATGATGCGGATCTCGGGGCAGTCAGCGCAGACCTTCGCGAAAACTGGGTCGCACCAGCAACATCCGCGCAAATGCGCGTTACGTTACCGTACCGCGAACGCCTTCGCGGGACGAGCTGCACGGACGTGACGCATTATTTACCGCTCGTACAAGGCGTTTAGCCGACATATGGCCGTAGACGTGACAGTTCGCTACGCGGATCGATCGACCAATGAACACCCCTCCCGGCTCTAAGGGTAGATCGTTGCGGAACCACCCGTGGTCCTTGCTGGGCACGGCGGCACCGGTACGGTTTCTCCATGCCGTCCCAAGAGACGCCGCGGTTGCTGTTCGTGCACGCCCATCCCGACGACGAAAGCCTCACGACCGGCGCCACCATCGCGCATTACACCGCTCGCGGCGCTCAAGTGCAGGTCGTCACCTGCACACTGGGCGAGGAGGGTGAAGTCATCGGCGAGCAGTGGGCGCAGCTGTCCGTCGACCACGCCGACCAACTCGGCGGCTACCGCGTCGGTGAGCTCACGGCCGCATTACACGCCCTCGGCGTAGGCGCACCGAGCTATCTCGGGGGCGCGGGTCGCTGGCGCGATTCCGGCATGCCCGGCACCGTGCAGCGGCGCCAGCAAAAGTTCGTCGACGCTGAAGAGCGCGACGTTGTCGGCGCACTGGTGTCGGTCATCCGGGAATTGCGTCCCCACGTCGTAGTGACCTATGACCCCAACGGCGGATACGGCCACCCCGATCACGTCCGCGCCCATGCCGTCACCACAGCGGCGGTCGCCGCCGCCGGGACTACCGACTATCCGGGTGCGCCCTGGACGGTGCCGAAGCTGTATTGGACGGTCATCGCTGCGAGCGCCTTCTCGGCGGGCTGGAGCGCGCTGCGTCGCGACGATTTACAGCCCCACTGGGTGATCCCGAGCGGCCACAGCGATATCGGCGAGTTCGGCTACCCGGACGAGCGGATCGATGCTGTCATCGAGGCACCTGATGCGCTACCCGCCAAAATTGCTGCGCTGTCCGCGCACGCCACCCAGGTTGTCGTTGGACCCACCGGGCGGGCGTGCGCGTTGTCGAACAACCTGGCGCTGCCGATCCTGGCGGAGGAGCACTACCTCCTGGTCGCCGGGACCGCGGGAGAGCGCGACGAGCGCGGCTGGGAGACCGACCTGCTCGCCGGACTCGAGTTGACCCCATCCGCCGCGCGGTAGGCTTCCTACCAGCCAGCCTCGTGGAAGGAACCGGTATGGACCCCGATATGGACCCCAACATGCAGCACTGGCAGGACCGACTCGACAACTTCCAGTGGGTGATCGCTTCCCTGGTCGCACAGCTCGACAGCATCCCGACCTGACTGCAACGCAGCCAACCGTCGCATCGAGTGATGACACCGCAGCGACGGATCCCGCCATCCGTATCGTCGTTCTTACCCTGCTGGCCATCGACGGGGTTCTGTCCGCACTCGCCGCGGCACTGCTGCTACCCGCCTATATCGGGTCGATTCCGTTCCCGATAAGCGCATTCATCAGTGGTTTGGTCAACGCCGCCCTGGTATGGGCAGCCATGCACTGGACGACGTCGTCACGGGTGGCCGCGTTGCCGTTGTGGACCTGGCTGCTGACCGTGGCCGCGATGACCCTGGGCGGCCCTGGCGACGACAGAATCTTCGACGGCCCCGGTGTGCTGACCTTGGCGCGGGCGCCGCTGCTGATCGCGGTGGGCGTGGTGCCGCCCGTGTGGATGGTGCTGTGGCGGCGGCGGCGCCGGACGAAATCGATCGAGCCCGAGGCGCCGGCCCCCAGCCCCAGGTGAGCCAGACCCGCGAAACTCAGGTCTAATGTGACGGTCATGGCAGGCAGCGAGATACGGAGATGGTGAGAGGGTGCGGATGATTTCGCAGCGAGCGGATGTTACGGGGGAGTGGCCCTGAACCCGCAACGCAGCGCCGACCTGCCCATTCCCGCCGTTCCGGGGAAACCCCCTGCCGCTAGCGCCAGCGCCCTGCGGCGTGTGTTGCGGCGTGCTCGCGACGGCGTGACGCTCAACGTCGACGAGGCCGCCCTGGCGATGACCGCCCGCGGTCAGGACCTGGCTGACCTATGCCGCAGCGCGGCGCGGGTGCGCGACGCCGGACTCGAATCAGCCGGACGGCGCGGCACCAACGGACGGCTGCCGGTCACCTACTCACGCAAGGTGTTCATCCCGGTCACCCATCTGTGCCGCGACACCTGCCACTACTGCACGTTCGTCACGGTTCCGGGCAGGCTGCGCGCCCAAGGGGCCGGCATGTATCTCGAACCCGACGAGATCGTCGACATCGCCCGCCGCGGCGGTGAACTCGGTTGCAAGGAAGCACTATTCACACTCGGCGACCGGCCCGAGCAGCGCTGGCCCGAGGCCCGGCAGTGGCTGGAAGAACGCGGTTATGACTCCACCCTGTCCTACGTGCGGGCAATGGCGATCCGGGTGCTGGAAGAGACCGGCCTGTTGCCGCACCTGAATCCCGGGGTGATGAGCTGGTCGGAGATGTCGCGGCTCAAACCGGTTGCGCCCTCGATGGGCATGATGCTGGAGACCACATCGCGGCGGCTGTTTGAAACCAAGGGTCTGCCGCATTACGGCAGCCCGGACAAAGACCCCGCGGTTCGGTTACGGGTGCTGACCGATGCCGGACGGCTGTCGATTCCGTTCACGACCGGACTGCTGGTGGGCATCGGCGAGACGCTGCAGGAGCGCGCCGAGACATTGCATGCAATCCGCAAGTCGCACAAGGAATTCGGGCACATCCAGGAAGTGATCGTGCAGAACTTCCGCGCCAAGGAGCACACCGCGATGGCCTCGACGCCCGATGCGGGATTCGACGATTTCCTGGCCACGGTGGCGGTGGCACGGTTGGTGCTCGGCCCGGGTATGCGCATCCAAGCGCCGCCGAACCTGGTGTCCCGCGAGGAATGCCTGGCGCTGATCGGCGCCGGTGTCGACGACTGGGGCGGCGTCTCGCCGCTGACGCCTGACCATGTCAACCCCGAACGGCCTTGGCCCGCTTTGGATGAACTGTCGGCCGTCACCGCCCAGGCCGGATACGAGCTGGTGCAGCGGCTGACCGCTCAGCCTAAATATGTGCAGGCCGGAGCGGCGTGGATCGACCCGCGGGTGCGTCGACATGTCATGGCGCTGGCCGATCCGGCGACCGGTCTGGCCCGCGACGTGAACCCGGTAGGGATGGTGTGGCAAGAGCCCGACGACGTCGCGTCGGCGGGGCGGGTCGATTTGCATTCGGCGATCGACGTCGAGGGCCGCGCCACCGAGGCCCGCAGCGATCTGGACAGCGCGTTCGGGGATTGGGATTCCATCCGCGCGCAGGTGCACGCGCTGGCCGTGCACGCACCCGAACGCATCGACACCGACGTGCTGGCAGCGCTGCGTTCGGCCGAACACGATCCCGCCGGCTGCTCCGATGAGCAGTATCTGGCGCTGGCCACCGCGGACGGACCGGCATTGGAGGCTGTTGCGGCGCTGGCGGATTCGCTGCGGCGCGATGCTGTCGGCGACGACGTGACGTTCGTGGTGAACCGCAATATCAACTTCACCAACATCTGCTACACCGGCTGCCGATTCTGCGCGTTCGCGCAGCGCAAGGGCGACCCGGACGCCTACTCGCTGTCGGTGGGCGAGGTGGCCGACCGGGCGTGGGAAGCCTATGTCGAAGGAGCCACCGAGGTGTGTATGCAGGGTGGCATCGACCCAGAGCTGCCGGTCACCGGGTACGCCGATTTGGTGCACGCGGTCAAGGCGAGGGTGCCGTCGATGCATGTGCACGCGTTCTCGCCGATGGAGATCGCCAACGGAGTCACCAAGAGCGGCTTGAGCATTCGTGAATGGTTGATCAGCCTGCGTGAGTCTGGGCTGGACACGATACCCGGCACTGCGGCCGAGATTTTGGACGACGAGGTGCGCTGGGTGCTCACCAAAGGCAAGTTGCCCACGTCGATGTGGATCGAGATCGTCACGACCGCCCACGAAGTCGGTCTGCGGTCGAGCTCGACGATGATGTACGGCCACGTCGACAGTCCACGCCACTGGGTGGCCCACCTCAATGTGCTGCGCGACATCCAGGACCGCACTGGCGGTTTCACCGAGTTCGTGCCGCTGCCGTTTGTCCATCAGAACTCGCCGTTGTACTTGGCCGGCGCGTCGCGGCCCGGGCCCACCCATCGCGACAACCGCGCCGTGCACGCGCTGGCACGGATCATGTTGCACGGCCGCATCTCTCATATCCAGACGAGCTGGGTCAAACTCGGGGTGCACGGCACCCAGGCGATGCTCAACGGCGGCGCCGACGACCTGGGCGGCACGTTGATGGAGGAAACCATCTCGCGGATGGCCGGCTCCGAACATGGGTCCGCCAAGACCGTGCCCGAGTTAGTCGCGATCGCCGAGGGTATCGGCCGGCCCGCACGGCAACGAACCACCACCTACTCACTGTTGGCGGCCTGATAAATCGAAAAGTCGACACCGACCGCTTTCCCGAGTGGCAGCCTTTCCTTGATGCAGTGCAGCAACGCCGACCCGACGCCGGCACGTGGTGTGAGGCCTGGACGGTGCGCGACATCGTCGTGCACCAAGCCGGCAATGCCGAAGAGCTAGCCCGGGTGCTGGCCAAACACCTCGAGGGCTAACGCGTCGACACGCGCAGCTTCTAGGAACGCGACGGCCCGCTGCGCGCGATGAACGCCACGGATCTGTGGGATGCCCTGCACGACAGAATGGCCAGACTCAACGAGGTCGCCGAAGCAGCCGACGTCATTCCCGCCGACACCGACGTCGCCTGGACCGGGCGCACCACGAAGCCTCCGTGGTTCGCCGAGCACATCCGCGAAGAATGCGTGTTGCACACCTGGGATATCACCGGAGACGACGCAGCCGCACAGGCCCGGCTGGCCGAACCCTGGATGACGACCCACAGCGTGATAGCGGTAGGAAAACCGCTGCTGAGGAAGGGCGCCGGGCTGCCTGATGCGGGCGAGCGCATCGAGGCTCGGCTGCAGGTTCCCGGCGTCGACGACCTCGTCGTGGCCGCTGAAAGCGGCTCGGTGCGAATCGAACTCACCGAGCCTTACGGACCAGCAACCCTGGAAACCGACGCGGCGGCACGCGTCCTGCTGCTATGGGGTCGCCGTCCCGCCGATCCCTCGCGCATCTGCAGCAGCGTCGGGCCCGAAACGCTGGGCCGGGTGCGCCGGCTGCTCAGCGGCTACTGAACTCTTTACGCCGCGGCCGCCCAGCGGGTATACACACGCCATGAGACTGGCGCTGGCCACTGTCGCGCTGCTACTTTTTGCGGTTCCCGCATGTGGTGGAGGCAAGATGAATCCGCAATCTCCTGGCCCCACTAGCTCCGGCGCGGCGACGAGCAAGACAACAGCACCGCCGGCGGGGTCGGCCACGTTCACTGTCACCAGTTCGGCGTTCGGTGACAACGCGCCGATCCCAGCCGAGTACTCCTGCAAGGGCCGTAACGTTCCGCCACCGCTTCGCTGGCAAAACGTCCCGCCCGGCACCAAGTCGCTGGCCGTGGTGGTCGACGACCCCGACGCCCCCGCTGGCCTCTACGTCCACTGGGTGGTTACCGGCATCCCGCCGTCGACCACCGCAATTGGGGACGGCCCGCTGCCCCAGGGATCAAGTGTCAGCCTGAACTCAGCAGGCAAGGCGGAGTACTTCGGCCCGTGCCCACCGGCCGGCACGGGAGTTCACCACTACCGCTTCCAGCTCTACGCGTTGAACAAACCGTTGACGCTGGCGCCCTCCACACCTGCGCTGGAAGCCACCCAGAAGATCGCCAATGCGGCCATCGCCGACGCCCGCACGGTCGGCCTGTTCGGCGACTGAAGCCCCTATAGGCGCGCGGCCAGCTCGGTGCCCTGTTTAATGGCGCGCTCGGGGTCAAGCTCGACGGCCAATGCGGCCCCGCCTATGACGTGCGGGTCAATACCCTTCCGCCGCAAGCTTTTTCCTGGGCACCCGCGCTTCGTACCGGCCGAAGCCGGAGTTGATCATGGTAGCGTTGGGCGAAATACTCGGCCAGCCGGTCGGTTTGGCGGGAGCGGTCTTCCAGCCCGGTGTGCCGAGAACCCATGACCACCCGTTTGCGCAGCGTGGCGAACCCTAGATCCAACGGGGCCAACAGATTCGGGTATGTCATGGCTGCCTCGACAGTGCCGCGGCCACCTCGTCGAGCCAGTTGATGGCGCTCTCCTCGGCGCGGATACCGCCCCGCAGCACCAGATACTGGTGTAGCGCGGTGCCCTGCAGTGTCGACGGATCGGGGAATTGGCGCTTCTGTAACCCGCGGTAGGTGTCGAGCAACTCGGCCCGTTCGGCGCGCAGTGCAGCGATCTGCGTGCGCAGCGCGGCCACATCGCCATAGGCCGCGCCGCGAAGCTTGACGGCGATGTCGCGGGTCCGGGTGTCGCGAAGTGCGCTGCCCCGCCCGGTGAGCGGCTCGGCGATCCAGCGGGCCAACTCTGCCCGACCGGCGTCGGAGACGGTGTAGACCTTCTTGCCCGGCCGGCGCTGCTGCGGGACGGGTGTCGCGTGCACCCAGCCGTCGTTCTCCATTGCCCGAAGCGTGCGGTAGATCTGCTGGTGCGTGGCGGACCAGACATAGCCGATCGACCGGTCGAATCGGTGGGCCAACTCGTAACCGGAGCCCGACTGTTCGCACAGCGACACCAGGATGGCCTGGGGAAGTGCCACGCCGGGAGCATAGGGGCTGCGCCGCGATATGCAACTAGTTGCACTGCACCGGCGTGCATAGCGGGGTGGTGGTGAGATTGTATATGCAACGTCTAGTATCAGTAATCAACGGAGACGCATCGCCCGCAAGCGAAGCGATAGGGCACACTGAGAGTTCGGTCAGCAACCCCAGGCGTCCTTTCCGAGCGGCCCACAGCAGGCACACGACCAGCACATGGAGGAGACCTTCGTGACGTACACGATCGCCGAACCCTGCGTCGACATAAAAGACAAGGCATGCATAGAGGAGTGCCCGGTCGACTGCATCTACGAGGGCGCTCGGATGCTGTACATCCATCCCGACGAATGCGTCGACTGCGGGGCCTGCGAGCCGGTCTGCCCAGTCGAGGCGATCTACTACGAGGACGACGTGCCCGAACAGTGGGCCCAGTACACGCAGATCAACGCCGATTTTTTCGCCGAACTCGGATCACCCGGAGGTGCGGCGAAGGTCGGCATGACGGAAAACGATCCGCAAGTGGTCAAGGATCTGCCGCCGCAAGGCGAGGGCGACTGAGCGGCCTGGTCGATCGCCGGCGGCGCGTGTCGGCGACATTACCTGAATTCCCCTGGGACACCCTGAGCGAAGCCCGGGCAGTCGCCGAAGCCCACCCGGACGGCATCGTCGACCTCTCTGTCGGCACACCGGTCGACCCGGTCGCGCCGCTGATCCGTGAGGCGCAGGCCAACGCCCCCGCCACGCCCCGCTATCCCCCAAACCCACGCACACCCAGGCG
>NZ_CAXUCH010000006.1:22465-48733 GCF_964249325.1 uncultured Mycobacterium sp.
GGGTGCCACCCCCCCGCCCCTCGCCCGGATATCCCACTACCGCAGGCACACCGAGGCTGCGCCAGTCGATGGTGGCGGCGTTGGCTCGCCGCTACGGCGTCACCGAACTGCCAGAGCAAGCCGTGCTGCCCGTCATCGGCACCAAGGAGGTCATCGCGTGGCTGCCGACGCTGCTGGGCCTGGGCCCCGGCGACCTGATCGTCGTACAAGAACTGGCGTACCCCACCTACGAGGTCGGCGCACGGCTGGCCGGCGCAGCGGTGCTGCGCGCCGACTCGCTGACACAGCTGGGTCCACAGACCCCGGCACTGGTGTACTTGAACTCGCCGAGCAACCCCACCGGACGTGTCCTCGGCTTAGACCACTTACGCAAAGTCGTCGGCTGGGCCCGCGAGCGTGGCGCGCTAGTAGTGTCCGACGAGTGCTACCTGGGCCTGGGCTGGGATACCGAGCCGCTATCGCTGCTGCATCCGTCGGTGTGCGACGGCGACCACCGCGGGCTGCTGGCGGCGCACTCGCTGTCGAAAAGCTCGTCCTTGGCCGGTTATCGGGCCGGATTCGTCGCCGGCGACACGCAGCTTGTCGCCGAACTGCTCGCGGTGCGCAAGCACGCCGGGATGATGGTGCCGACGCCGGTGCAGGCCGCCATGGTCGCCGCCCTGGACGACGACGCCCACGAGCATGAACAACGGGAGCGCTATGGGCGTCGGCGGGCCATGCTTCTGCCCGCCTTCCGCTCGGCCGGGTTTACCGTCGACCATTCCGAAGCCGGGCTCTACCTGTGGGTCACCCGCGGACAACCGTGTCGCGACACCGTCGAGTGGCTGGCGCAGCGCGGCATCCTGACCGCGCCCGGCGAGTTTTACGGCCCCGCCGGCGCCCGCCATGTCCGGGTGGCGCTGACCGCCACCGACGAGCGGATCGCCGCAGCGGTCGACCGGCTTTCCTAGCGCCGAGTGTGGACTTATGTCACGCAAAATTGTGTGTGGCGTGCATTAAGTCCACACTCGGCATGTGGATTACGACCTCGAAGCCATCGACCGGCTGCCCTTCAGCAGTGCCGAGAAGGCCGAACGCTACCGGACCGAGAACTACCAGGGAGCCGTCGGTCTCAACTGGTATCGCACCGATCCGACCCTGCAGTTCACAATGGCCTACTACTTGCAGTCCGACGAATTGGCCTTCGCCGAACCGCGTTTGACCCGCATCGGCGAGCTGATGGGCGGCCCGGTGGCGCGTTGGGCCGAGGAAACCGACCGCAACCCGGCCCGGCTGGAACGCTACGACCGCTGGGGCCACGACGTCAGCCAGGTCATCCAGCCGCCGTCATTCACCGCATCGAAGCGCGCGATCCTCGACGCCCAGCAGGCACTCAAAGACGATGCCCGCCGCGCCGGGGTGAACCCGTCGCTGCCGCTGTTCGCGTCCAACTACATGCTCAATCAGGCAGACATCGGCATGGGTTGTGCGCTGGGCACCGGCGCCAACATGGTCAAGGCGCTGGTCGCCGCCTACGCGCCGGCCGACGTGCGCGAGCACGTGCTGGCCAAATTCCAATCCGGTGAGTGGGAGGGCGAGACCGCCCAGCTGTTGACCGAGCGCACCGGCGGCTCCGATCTTGGCGTCCTGGAGACCACCGCCACGCGGCGCGGCGACGCGTGGCTTCTTAATGGCTTCAAGTGGTTTGCGTCCAACTGCGACGGCAAGGTGTTCGTCGTGTTGGCCAAACCTGAAGGCGCGCCCGACTCGACGCGCGGTATCGCAACGTTTCTGGTGCTGCGAACCCGCCGCGACGGTTCGGCCAACGGAGTGCGAATCCGCCGGCTCAAGGACAAGCTCGGTACGCGTTCGGTCGCCTCGGGCGAGATCGAATTCGTCGACGCCGAAGCGTTCCTGCTCTCCGGCGAACCCAGCGCCGACGCTGGGCCATCCGACGGCAAGGGGCTGGGCCGCATGATGGAGCTCACCAACGCGGCGCGGCTGGGTATCGCATTGTTCGGGTTGGGCAACGCGCGCCGTGCTCTGGTCGAGTCGCTGTGCTATGCCCGGCGGCGGCGGGCATTCGGCGAGGCGCTCATCGACAAGCCGCTGATGCGCCGCAAGCTCGCCGAAATGATCGTCGATGTCGAAGCTGCCCAAGCGCTGGTCTTCGACTGCACCGGTTTTGCCAACCACCGCCAACCTAAGCCGGTGCGTCAGCGCATCGCCGTTCCGGTCACCAAGCTCAAGGTGTGTCGGCTGGGCATCACGATGGCGTCCGATGCCATCGAGATCCATGGCGGCAACGGCTACAACGAAAACTGGCCGGTGGCCCGATTGTTGCGTGACGCCCAGGTGAACACCATCTGGGAAGGCCCGGACAACATTCTGTGTCTTGACGTGCGGCGCGGCATCGAGCGCACGCAGGCGCACGAACCGCTGCTGGCGCGCCTGCATGACGCGGTGGAGGTGTCCGACGACGACGACACCACCCGGCTGGTGCGAGGTCGTATCGAGGACCTCGATGCGGCGATCACAGCGTGGACCAAACTGGACGGCCGAGTGGCTGAGGCACGGCTGTTCGCACTGACCCAATTCATGGGCGACGTCTATGCGGGCGCGCTGCTCAGCGAACAGGCCGCCTGGGAGCGGGCGACCCGTCAGGCGGACCGCAAGGCGCTGGTCGCGCGGTTGTATGCGCAGCGCTACTTAGCCGATCGCGGCCCGCTTCGCGGAATCGACGCCGACGGTGACGAGGCCATCGAGCGATTCGACGAACTCGCCGACGGCGCGCTGATCATGGGTTGAGCTTTCGGTCAGCGCTCCCGATCAGGTAAAGATGTGTCGTGACAACATCGGCTCGCCGGTTGAACGTCCCGCTGTCGGTTGGTGACGTCGCCAAGCGCATCCTTCTCGGAAAGCCGCTGATCAGCGAACAGCTTTCCACCGAGAGATTATCGAATTCTGTTGCGCTGGGCGCACTTTCGCCCGATGCGATTTCGTCGACCGCGTACGGTCCCGAGCAGATCATGATCGAACTGCTGCCACATGCGGGGTTGGCTGCGTTCGCGTTGTTGCTTCCGACCACCGGGGTTATCTTGTTGATTCTGGCGTTGGTGGCTGCGTCGTATCGCCAAGTCGTGATGGCATACACCCGAGCCGGCGGCTCCTATGTGGTTGCGCGGGAGAACTTCGGTCCCCGGGTGGCACAGATCGCCGCCGCGGCACTGTTGATCGACTACATAGTCACCGTGGCCGTGCAGACGGCGGCGGGGACGGTTGCGGTGGTGTCGGCGATAACCCCGCTCGGTCCGTACAGCCTGGAAATAACCGTGGGCGTGGTCATCATGATGTGTTACGCGAACCTGCGCGGATTGCGGGAAGCGGGCCGGCCCTTCGCGCTTGCGACTTACTTCTTCGTGATCATGATGGTGCTGATGATTGTCACCGGGATTTTTCGCGAAATCTTTTGGGGTTTATCGACATACGATCCGCAACGCATCGCCGGAGCGGTGCCGGTCCATCAGGGCAACGGGCTGGTGATGGGCGCGACGATTCTGGTTTTGCTGCGCGCGTTCGCCAACGGTGGTTCGTCGCTGACGGGTGTCGAAGCCATTTCCAATACGGTCAACGTCTTTCGGAAACCGCAGGGCCGCAATGCGCGTCGCGTCCTCACTGCCATGGCTTGCATTCTCGGGTTCTTGCTGGCGGGTTTGGCCTACCTTACCTATGCCACTCACGCCACTCCGTATGCCGCCGGTTATCCATCGATGTTGTCCGAAGTTGCCCGGGCCGTCTTCGGGAAAGGGCTGATCGGCCAAGCGTTATACCTTCTGCTTCAGATATCGACGGCCGCGATCTTGTTCACTGGCGGGAATACCAGTTTCAACGGTTTTCCCGCGCTGGCCAGTTTCGTCGCCGAGGACCGCTTCCTGCCCCGGCAGCTGACGAAACGGGGTCACCGGCTGGTGTTTTCCAACGGCATCATTTCGCTGACCGCGCTGTCGGTGGTACTGCTGCTGGTTACCGGCGGCTCGGTCAACGCATTAGTGCCGTTCTACGCGATCGGCGTGTTCACCGGATTCTCCATGGCCGGTTACGGGATGACCAAACACCACCTGAGGCACCGGGAACCCGGCTGGCGACGCAAATTGGCCATCAATCTCTCCGCGGGGATTTTATCGACGATCGTGGTCGGGATCTTCGCAGTGGCGAAATTTACTGAGGGCGCTTGGCTTGTCGTCGTTGTCTTCCCGGTGCTGGTCTTCGTATTGATTCGTTTGAACCGGGAATACCGTGCCGAGGCAGCCATTCTCGAGATGTTCCGCACTGACCGTCCGGAATTGGTGAAATATGCGCGGCACCGCGTGTTCGTGTTCGTGAGTTCGGTTGACCTGGCGGTGCTCGAGGCATTGCGATACGGACGAGGATTGCGTGCCGACGAGCTGATCGCCGTGCATTTCATGGTCGACGCGGCCCATGCCACGCAGTTGCGAAAGCGCTGGGACCGCTTCGATCTCGACACCCGCTTGCGGGTCGTCGACTGTCCGGATCGGCAGATCAACCGGGCCGCACAAGAGTTGGTGCTGCGGGCACTAAGCGAACACCCGGATACCAATGTGACGGTGCTTTTGCCGCGTCGAACCTATGCACCGCTGCTCGGCCGGCTGCTTCACGACCGCACCGCGGACAAGATCGCCAGGGCCATCAGCCGGGTCCCGGATGCGGCCGCCACGATCGTGCCCTACGACGTGCAATCCCGGATCGAAGAAGCGTTTCCGGACAGCTTCGAGCAGCGGATCGCACGAATACTCGACAGAGTCGAGGCACGCGTTGCGCAGGGCGAACAGGAAAACGTCGAGGAATACGAGCACCCGGAGCGGCCGCGGGCGGTGATCACGATCGAGGGCCTGATTCCCGGACGCCGGGCCACCATCGAAGGACGCGTCAGCCAAGTGGAGGACATCACCAAACGCCGGCGCACGTTTCGCTGGATCGTCGTGGGGGACAACACCGGCGACATCCGGGTAACCTTCCACCCCGGCCATGGGGCCGATATCCATCCTGGCCAAGTTCTGCGGATCACCGGCAAGGTCCGCCAAAGCGGCAACGGCCCCTTGTCGATGGCCGACCCCAAATACCACATCGTCCAGGAACCGGAAGATACGCAGTAGTCGTCGTCACGCGTCATTCAGTCCGACAACAACCCGGGCCATGCTTGTCCGCGAACCCCTGACCAGATCACAACGTGGTGTCTGATGGTCGCGGCCGGTGTGACCGCCACCGGCGATCCAGCAACGCAGCTTCGTGCATCTCGGTATCGGTCGGTTCGGCCGACGACTCATGGGGCGGTTCGGCCGGTCTCGCTGACCCGCCGCGTGCCCAGGCCACCAGATCGGGGACCAGGATGAGCGCGCCGGCGCCCGCCACGGGGATTAGCCAGGCGCGTCGGTGCGCCAGGGCCGTTCTGCACTGATCGACATAGCTGGTCGTTGGGCGAGTGGGCGTGGACGCGGATTCTTGGTCGTCGAGCGATGGCTGCAGCAACTCGGCCCGATAGCCGTTGCCGCATTTGATCTGGATGCCGTACTTGTCGTAAGAGCCGAGGAAGACGGGGAAGGACAACGCGACCAGACCACCGACGAGCAGAGCGGTACCCACCAGCACCGCCAGCCAGCCATGGGTGAGCGTCTTCTCCGACTGCTCCATGCGCCCAATTTTGCGCCGCCTGCTGCATTGCCGGGAAGGCCTGCCGGCTGGATTCCGGGGTCGATCGCGTGGTGGCGGCGGGCCCGATTACCCCCGGGGCAGCAGCCCGTCGAGCAGGATGTCGACCAGCTGCTCGGGCAAGTCGTCGGTCAGCGGTTCCCCGGTCATGATCGTCCGCAGGTGCAGCGGCGCCACCAGCATTTCGAGGACGAGACCGGCGTCGGTGTCGGCGGGCAACTCGCCGCGCTCAACCGCCCGGTCCACCACCACCCGTGTCGCGGCCAGCCGGGAAGCCAGGAAGTTGGCACGCGCCTGGTCTAGTGACTGTTCCTCGACGATCAATGTGCTCATACGCACCAACGCTCGACCGATGCGAGACGACAGGTACCCGATCACCCGGCGGGCCAGCTCGATCAGGTCACCTCGCAGCGATCCCGTGTCCGGTACAGGGATCTGCGTCGCGCTGCGCTCAAGCAGTGCGTCGACAATCAGGTCGTCTCGGGTGCGCCAGCGGCGGTAGACCGAGGTTTCATGCACTCCTGCCCGCGCCGCTACGGCGGCCACAGTCACGCCCTCGATGCCGTGGTCGACCAACTCGACGAGCGTCGCCTCAAGCACTGCTGCGCGCACAGCCGCGCCTCGGCGGCCCAACTTGGCGGTGGTTGCCTTCATCACCGACAACCCTATCGCAGGACTACTTGCGATAGCGGATGGCTCGGCGCTACCGTATCGCAAGTAGTCCTGCGATAGGAGTAATGATGGCCCTGCACCCGCCAGTCCTCGACCTGCGCGGCCCTGCATCGGGATACCACGAGTTCCATCCCGACCGCAGCCTGAACTTCCAGTGCAACCGCTGGCTGGAATGGATTGGCCCCGAGGCGCACGACGAAATCGCCGAGGCAGTGCGCGTCGTGCGCGACTACCAGGACTGGATCGAGGCGTTTCTCGCGTTGGCGAACCAAGTTCGCGCCGAGGGCCGAGCGCTTGCCGCCGCCTACTACGACAGGGCGGCGGAGTTCTTCATCCCGCCGCACGATCCGCGTAAGGCCGCCGCACGAGGCCGCTTCTTGGCGACCTTGCGCGAGCAGTACGGAGTTCAGCCGGACCGCGTCGCCTATGAAGGCGCATGGTTGCCTGCCTATGACCTGCGCCCAGAGCAAGCGTCGGGCTCGACGCTGGTCGTGTTCGGCGGCTTCGACAGCTACATCGAGGAGTTCTTGCCGATGCTCACCGCGATCGCGGCGACGGGCCACCGGGTGCTGGCGTTCGAAGGTCCCGGGCAGGGGAGTGCCCTCGAAGACGCCGGCCTGGGTTTCACCCCCGAGTGGGAGCGGCCGGTGGCCGCCGTCCTGGACCACTACGGTCTCGACGACGTGACCGCGATCGGCATCTCGCTCGGCGGCGGCCTGGTAATCCGCGCCGCCGCTTTCGAAACTCGCATTCGCCGCGCGGTGGCATGGGACATTCTCGATGACTTTGTCGAGGTCATCGGCCGGCAAATCACACCCGGCGCCGCACCTGTGATCCGTGCCCTGCTCGTACTGCGCGCCCGCCGCGTCCTCAACGTGTTGGCGCGCATCGGAGCTGCCTGCAGCCCGGTCTCCCGATGGGGGCTCTGGCAGGGCATGCACATCACCGCGGCACCTACGCCGTACGACTTCTTCGCCGGCGCCCGGACAGTGACCACCCGCAAGATTTCCGGGCGGGTGACGGCCGACGTATTGCTCATCGCCGGCGCGGATGACCACTACGTGCCGCTGCATCAGTTGCACCGCCAGGCGCGCAACCTCACGACTGCGCGCTCGGTGACCACCCGGGTATTCACCGCCGCCGAGCAAGCGAGCAACCACTGCCAGATCGGCAACACCGGCGCCTGCATTCGCTCAATCCTGTCCTGGATGAGCACGGTCACTCCTTCGGAGCAGCCGAGCCCGTTCGGCAGCTAGGGTGGCTCAATTAGACGCCCCACCCAGCGGATGGGTACGTGATGCGTGCGGTCGATGGGAGTGACTCTTGTTGAAGCGACTGGCAGCGGTGCTGAACTCACTAGCCGGACTCGTGATCACCGCCAACGGTTACCGGCCGCTGACCAAGCGAGGCTATCCCTCGCTGTTTGCGTTCAGCTTCGGCGTGTTCGCATCAGAACTTCCGCTACAAGTGCTTGGTGTCCATTTGGCGATCATGGGCGCGGTCTGGCGGCGGCTGTCACCTCGCATGCGCTGGTTCAGCTCAGTGGTTTCCGGCATATCGGGGCTGGGACTACTGGGATTGCATCGCATCGGCCGCCACGCCAATGCGCCGCTGACCGCGGCGCTCGATGAAGGGTTGGGCAGCGAGCGCCGCACCGAGTCTGCCGATCTGTGGAAGCGGCCGGCAGGCGCAGGCACCGCCAAGACGCCGGGCGTGATCCGGATGTTCCGGATCTATCGTGACTATGCGCACGACACTGACATCAGTTACGGCCCTTACGGTTCCCGGAACTACCTCGACATCTGGCGGCGTCCCGATCTCGACCCTGACGCCCGGGCACCTGTGCTGCTGCAGGTTCCTGGCGGCGCGTGGATGTTGGGGGGCAAACGCCACCAGGCGTATCCGTTGATGAGTCATCTGGCCGAATTGGGCTGGGTGTGTGTGGCGATCAACTATCGGCTCAGCCCGCGCTCAACCTGGCCTGACCACCTCGTCGACGTCAAGCGTGCGCTGGCATGGATCAAGGAGCACATCGCCGAGTACGGTGGTGACCCTGACTGGGTCGCGATCACCGGCGGCTCAGCGGGCGGGCACCTGTCCGCGTTGGCCGCCCTCACCGCGAATGACCCGCAGTTTCAACCGGATTTCGAAGACGCTGACACCAGCGTGCGAGCGGCCGTGCCGTTCTACGGCGTCTACGACTTCACCCGCAGTGATTCCGTGCACCCACAGATGGCGCCTATTTTAGGCAAGTACGTGTTCAAGCTGAGGCAGACGGAAATCTCTGACGCGTTTCGCGCCGCCTCGCCGATAAGCTATGTATCTGCTGAGGCGCCACCGTTTTTCGTGCTGCACGGCAGCAACGACTCGTTGATTCCTGTCGGACAGGCCCGCAACTTCAGCGCACGCCTGCGCGAGGTCAGCCGCCAACCTGTCGTCTACGCTGAGCTGCCACTAGCCCAGCATGCTTTCGACATTTTCGGGTCCGTGCGCGCCAAGCATGCAGCGGTAGCGGTTGAACAGTTCCTCGCCGAGATCTACGAGTCGGATCATGCAGACACCGCTGTCACCCGCTCTCGCATCGGCCGAACCCACCTGGTGTAACCGCCCGCCAGATCTGCGGCGTCGGAAACCGTTGCCTACAACCAGCTTGCCTCGATCATCGAGCGGTACCCCGACGCGATGAACACCTCGGCTACATTGCCTGATCGGCTCGCCGCAGCTCGGGAGGAACTATGTTCAGCGCTGAGCAAAATGGAATTGTTGAGCCAGCGCATTAGACAGGATTCTCTAGCTGAGTTTTGAGGTTTTCGATATTGCTAGTCTCCGAACGGATCTGCTTGGCGACCATCGGCGTCATGAGGCGCATGAAGCCGGTGGGCGTGGCCGAAAGACGGAACGTGACGCTGGTGCTGCCTGAGCCAGTCGGGGTGAGTTCAAAGATTCCCACAGGGCGCACGGGGCCGGCCGTGACCTGGAAGCCTAGTGTCTTGGGGCGGTCATAGGTGGTGACGCGGTAGTCGCCATCGATCTTGCGGCCTCCTGGCCCGCGAAGGACCTGTCGGTAGCTGGCGCCCACACCGGTGGTGTCGCCGTTGGCGTTGATCTCCAGGACGCCGGGTCGCCATTTTGGGTTGTTCTCGCCGTCGGCGAGGAAGTCGAAAATGTCTTCTGCGGAGCGGTTGATCGTTACGGTGTGTTCTGCTTGCGGCATGGCGGTCGGCCTCCTTACTTGCTGAGTTGTTGTCGAGCGTTGACGAGGTAGGCGCGTTCGGTGTCGTTTCCAACAAGTTCCAGCGCCCGCCGGTAGTCCTGGTCTGCGCGGATATCGTCGTGCAGGCGTCGGTGCACTTCGGCTCGGGCAGCCCAGATTCGGTGTGACCGGGACAGTTCGGGCTGCTGGGCGAGTCGGTCAAGCGTAGGCAGGGCGGCTGCTGGGCCGTCGCGCATAGCCACGGCGATCGCGCGGTTGAGTTCGACGACCGGTGTCGGGTCCAGGGTCATCAGCTGGTCGTAAAAGCTCGACAATCCGTCGCCAGTCGGTGTCCTCAAAAGTCGGCGCTGTCGCGTGGCAGGCCGCCAGTTCCGCTTGTAGCAGTAGGGGCGTGGGTGGTTTGCAGAGTTGGCGAGCCCGGTCGAGGCTCGCCTCGCCGTCATCAATCAAAGCGCGATTCCACCGGTGGCGCTCCTGTTTGTCGAGGGTGAGGAGGTTGCCGTCGTCGTCGACGCGCGTGTCCGAGCGGCTGAGGTGAAATGACTGAAGGGCTCGCAACGCCCAGGGGCCGCCCTCGCGGGGGGCGATGGTGGTGAGCAGCGTGGTGAGCCGGTAGCTCTCGCCGGCGAGGTCTGCGCGGGTGAGGTCGGCGCCTGAGTGTGCGAGGTAGCCCTCGTTGAAAACCAACGTGAGGACGTCGAGTACAGCAGGCAACCGCGACGGTAGATCGATGTCGTCGTCGGCGAATCCGATCCGATGAGAGCGCAGCGACTTCTTCGCCCGGACAAGCCGCTGAGCTACGGTCGCGGTCGGCTGATGGAAGGCTGCTGCGATTTCCTCGGTGGTCAGCCCGCCAACCATGCGAAGGGTCAGCGCCATCCGTGCATCGAAGGGCAGCACCGGATGGCAGCACATGGCGATCAGGCGCAACTCATCATCGGGGAAGTCGGGCTCGCCGCCGCCGGCACAATCGGCCTGACTATCGAGCATGCGAGCGGTCTCGGCAGCGGATCGTAACCGCGGTCCCTGCCGTTGTCGATCACGGAGCGCGTTGAGTGCGCGTCGGCGGCAAACCGTCATCATCCAGGCGCCCGGCTGGTCGGGCACCCCCGATAGCGGCCAGTGGTCCAGCGCTGCGAGCAATGTCTCCTGGGCGATGTCCTCCGCGGCCTGAAAGTCGTTGAGAATCCGCATGCCGACCGCCACCAGCCGCGGCCATTTTTCCCGCAGAATTCCGCTTAATACGGCATCGACATCGCTACTCACGCGGCCCGCCTATCGGAATTCGCGACCAACGACCACACTGAAACGTCGAAACCGGTCACCGCCGACCACGCCGCGGCGATGGTGCCGGCCGCAGCAGGGCTGCTGGCACACATAAGCAGCAATGCGCGGGGCTCGTCGGCCTCCGCCTCGCGGGTGGCATGGGAATCCAGCAGTTGCCAGCACCGCATCGCGGCCACGAACGTCTGCGCTCGGGCAAGCCTGAGTTCGACCTGGGCCGGCGACAATTCAGCCGTCGGAAACCGTCGCACCCCGAGCAACACGAACTTGCTCATCCCATCGGCACGATCTCGCGAATCTCTACTGAGCCGAATTCTGAATTCGGGCACTTTAACGCGACCTCGACCGCGGCCCCGATGTCCGGCACATCGATGATCATGTACCCGGCGATGACTTCTTTGCCTTCTGCGAACGGCCCGTCGATGACGCGCTCCTTCCCGTCTCGCACGCGGACCTGCTTTCCTTCTTCGACGGGATGCAGTGGCGAACCGCCCCGCAGGACGTTCTCGCCGACCAGGCCCATTGCGAATTCCCCAACCCGCTCCACGGCATGCTGCCGCTGCTCGGGTGTGGAAATCAGGCCGGGGTCTTCGGACAGAATCAGCAGGTATTGCATTGTTTTCTCCATCGGGTCGTATTCGAATTCTCTACCTGTTATGACACCTGCCTGCCGGTGGAATCGACAGAAAACCAGCGACGATTTCGGTTAGCCGGAGGTGCGGCCCCGACCGCTCGATGCCGGCGTTCCATCGCGACGGTTTCCAGGCCAGTGGAATTCTGAAATGGATGCGCCTGCCGACGCTGTGCTCGACCCACTTCTCGCGACCGGGTGAACAGGCGTCGTCGAGCAACCCGCTTGGGAACGTTCCGAACTGCACGAGCGTGCGCACTCGCTGCGGATAGGTCGCGGCGAAAGGATGCTGATCGGTCCGGCCCAGAAACCCGAACAACGTGACAGGTTCACACCCGGCGGCGCCCAGGACAGCACGCAAGTCGTCGGCGCGGCCCTCGAGGGTCGACACTCTGTCGACGAGATCGGATCGCTCGCGCAGGACCGCCATCCAATAAGCGGTCGCGCGACCGCAATTGCAGGTCAGATTGCTCAACCTTTGGCCGCGCGATAACCCAGCCAGCTCGCCACAGCTACTCAGTGGCAGTTGTCCTTCTTCGTGCGATGCAGCGTCTCAAATCAGCGCGACGGCCTCAGTCCCAGGACGTTCGAAGCATTCTCATTCCATCGCCGTCGTCCCAAACAGCCGCTGCAACAACGCTATTCGGGTGGGTGACAAGGTTCATCGCCAGCAGGGCGGTGACCGGTTCTGCCAGGAAGTTCAGGACCAGCATCGACAACTTCCGGTCGAATGTGGCGTCGGGGTAGCGCAGCGCCTCGGCGTCGCCCACCTCGAAGCGAATTGTGTAGCCAGCCGCGGGCTCCTGGGCATGGCGGATGAAGGCTGCGCACGGATCGGTGCCGGTCACACTCACCGGGCCTGCGTTAACGGCTGCAAAATGTAGCTCAACGGGACCCGTTGGGATTCCGGGGTTTTCGTGGCCGCCCACTAGCGGAGGATGCGACCGGTAACGCCTTAATAACGCACTGGTCCACGGAAAACCGCGGTACGCTACGCTTGCAATGTCGTAGGTTTGTCGAGCGCCGCCCCTGCGGTTGCTGTCTGCGATAGCACGGAGATTTGACGGGAGCGTCACCTTGACCGATTTGGCGCCCCAAGATTTACCGGTCGCCCGGCTAGCGTTATGTGAGCGTGCCCCCACGCGCGGCGGTATTGACGGCGCGTGGTGGCCCAAGAGCGGCGATCTCCGCAGCGAACTGCCTGACCTGGTCGAAGTATTCGGTTCATGGATCGGCCCAGTGCACAGGGTGGTTTACGACCCGAGCATGTGGGCTCTCGCACCGCCGCGAATCATCCGAGGCAAGGCCGTGGTCTCCGTCGATCCGTACCGGCTGCATGCCCGTGACACGATCTATCTGAAGGGAACGCATTCACGCGATGCGGTGCTGTTCGTATTGGCCTCTTCGAGTGGCACCGCGACTGTGCGCCAGGTACTGCGCACGGTCGCTGAGTCGACACAACCGATGAGCGTTGACGGGCTGCGCCAACTCCTGCACCGGACAAGCCCAGTGGTCGACTGTACATCTACCGGCTACATGACGTAGTGTTGCGGCCAGTTCCCCGGGCGCTGTAGATGCCGCAAGGGAATTAGAGGTCGGGTCGCTACAGCGTCGCCGGCCTTGTCCATCTGCTGGGGTGTTCTCGCAGTGTGAGGTCAGCCGACTAGCTCTGCTGCCCTGCGTTTTTCACGTTCGACGGCTTCGCGTCAGTGCCATACGCTGCAGCAATGAGCCGCCCGCTCCCCGCAGGTCCGTTGCCCGTGACGGCCCGGCTCGGCTGGTGCGGCCTCAGCACGTGTCACGCCAGATGCTCGGTTATCCGTAGGCTCAGCGAAAATAGCAGCCGCACATTGGGATCCGCCAAAGACGTCGACAGCAGCTTTTCGATCCTGCGTACCCGGTAGCGCACGGTGTTGGGATGCACATGCAGCTGCTGCGCCGCGGCGCCGATATCGCCGAAGCTGTCCAAGTAGGCCCGCAGCGTTCGGGCCAGCACCGCCTGCCGCGCGCAAAGCTCACGCACCCGAGGATCGACGAGCCGCTCGTCGGCGCCGACCAGCCGCACGATCTCGTCGAGCAAGACGGCAGTGCGGGCCTCCGCCAGGGACGTCACCTGACCGATCGAAAGCGGATGACGGTCGGCGGTGTCGAGCACCCTGTCCACTTCCATCCGCGCCGCCGCCACTGCCGCCAGGCCGGCGATCGGCGCGGCGATGACCGCCCGCAACTGCAGACCCAGCTCGCTGCGGAGCCCGGTCATCGTGCCGCGTATCCACGAGGTGACCGCTGCCGGCTTCGCGGCGTGCGGAAACAGCACATAGCTGCGCGAGCCGGTGGAGCCGACTTGGGCGTCACGACGAAAAGCGCTGGCGCTCAACGCAAGGACATCGGCCAGCCGGGCATGATCAGCAGTCGCGTGGAAGCCGATCAGCGCGGCAGTTCGGTCGGCCACGATGCCCAGTTCGCGCGCGATGTCGCCGACGTCGGCCGAACCACCGTCGACCAGCCCCAACAACTGCTGCACCCGCAGCGCGTGTGTCGACGGCCGGCTCACCAGCCGCGACATGATGCGGGCGGCCAGCACCGCGGCACCGCGCAGCACCTCCTCGGCGTCGTCGGCCAGAGGCCGTGAACCCTGCTGCACCCAGATCGTGCCCGCGAACACCGGTGCGCGGCGGACATCATCCGGCGGGTGATGAACGCCGATCGCCAGCCGCGGCCGCAATCCCAATTCCGGACGCTCGGCGACGCGCACCACTTGGTCGCTCGCCCGCAGCGCGTCAAAGATGCCCCATCGGCTGATCCACTCGAGATGCTCGGGCGGGCCGGCGCGGCCAAGGATGGACAGCCGCCGCAACTCGTCGGCCTCGTCGTTGGAGGCCGAATAGGCGAGTACGTGCGACTGCTCGTCTTCGATGCTGACCATCCCGTGAATGCGGTCAGCGATGGCCTGCGCGAGACCGAACAGGTCGGTTCCCGAGTCCGATAACGTGTCGCCGCGGTCGCCGTGATGGTCGAGGACGTGATTGACCAATCGGTACAGCCGCTCCCAGCGGGCCCGGGGCTCCACCGCCACCACCGCGATACCTGTAGCGACCGCGCGAGCCACCAGGGCAGGCGACGGCTCCTTGGCGAACACCGCCACCGGCGGCCGCGTCGCAGGCCCGCGCGGCTGCCGGTCGATCCACTGCAGCGCCTGCTCGTTGGTGACGCCCAGCAAGAAGAACTCGTCTGCGTCATCTGCACCGATCGAAAGACCAAGGCGCACATCGTCGGCATCGATCAGCGCCGCCGAAGCCACCGGCAGGTCCAGCCCACGCGGCGCCTCGACCAGGCTCACCATGGTGGCGTCCAGCGCCAGCAGCAACTGGCCCAAGCCCACACCAGCTAACCGCATATTGTCCGATCCTACTGCGAATAAGCGCTAGCCTTGTCCAATCAGCCAAGCGTTTGCGGCGCGTGCAGGGGGATTCTGGGCTGCATGGACGCCGTTACCGATGTGCCCGTTCCGGCCAACGAGCCGGTGCACGACTACGCTCCTGATTCCCCCGAACGCGCGCGTCTGCGCGCCGCCTTGACCGCCCTGGCCGACCAACAGGTCGATCTGCCCCACGTCATCGGCGGTACCCACCGCATGGGTGAGGGCGAGCGCATCGACGTCGTCCAGCCGCACCGGCACTCGCAAAAGCTGGGCACGCTGAGCAACGCCACTCACGCCGATGCGGCGGCTGCGGTCGAAGCGGCCATGGCTGCCAAGACGTCTTGGGCTGGAATGCCTTTCGACGAGCGCGCTGCAGTCTTTCTGCGCGCTGCTGACCTGTTGGCCGGGCCGTGGCGGGAGAAGATCGCCGCCGCAACGATGCTCGGCCAGTCGAAAACCGTGTACCAGGCCGAGATCGATGCGCCGTGCGAGCTGATCGACTTCTGGCGGTTCAACGTCGCCTTCGCTCGCCAAATCCTGGCGCAACAGCCTCTCAGTGTCCGTGGCGAGTGGAACCGGATGGATTACCGACCGCTGGACGGTTTCGTCTACGCGATCACCCCGTTCAACTTCTCCTCGATCGCCGGCAACCTGCCGACGGCGCCGGCGCTGATGGGCAACACCGTGGTGTGGAAGCCGTCAATCACCCAAACCCTGGCGGCGTATCTGACCATGCAGCTGCTCGAGGCGGCCGGGTTGCCGCGCGGAGTGATCAACCTGGTAACCGGCGACGGTTACGCGGTTTCCGATGTGGCACTGGCAGATCCGCGGCTAGCCGGCATCCACTTCACCGGGTCGACGGCCACCTTCCAACATTTGTGGCGGGAGGTGGGCGCCAACATCGAGCGTTACAACAGCTACCCGAGGCTGGTCGGGGAGACCGGCGGCAAGGACTTCGTGCTGGCGCATGCTTCGGCGCGACCGGACGTGCTGCGCACCGCGCTGATCCGCGGCGCGTTCGACTACCAGGGGCAAAAGTGCTCGGCGGCGTCGCGCGCGTTTATCGCGCGCTCGGTGTGGCAGAAGATGGGCGACGACTTCCTGGCCGCCGCCGCGCAGTTGCGTTACGGCGACATCACCGACCTGTCCAACTACGGCGGCGCGTTGATCGACCGGCGGGCCTTCACCAAGAACGTCAACGCGATCGAACGCGCGAAAGGCGCGCCCGGTCTCACGATCGCAGTCGGCGGCGAATACGACGACAGCGAGGGCTATTTCGTGCGGCCGACGGTGCTACTCGGCGACGACCCGACCGACGAGGCATTCGGGACCGAGTACTTCGGGCCGATCCTGTCGCTGCACGTCTACCCCGATGACGAGTACGAGCGGATCCTTGAGGTGATCGACACGGGGTCACGGTTTGCATTGACCGGCGCGGTCATTGCCGACGACCGCGAGGCGGTGTTGGTGGCGCAGGAGCGGCTGCGGTTTGCAGCCGGCAACTTCTACATCAACGACAAGCCGACCGCGGCGGTGGTGGGCCGGCAGCCGTTCGGCGGTTCCCGCGGTTCGGGCACCAACGATAAAGCCGGATCGCCGCTGAACCTGTTGCGGTGGACGTCGGCCCGCACGATCAAGGAGACGTTCGTGCCGGCAACCGAGCACAACTACCCACATATGGCGGCGAAGTGATGCCGGGGCGATCGCCAGAGCGGCGAAGTCGGTTGCAGCGGGTCGCCCCCATCAAACCCGGCCTGTTCGCGACGGCGGTGCGTCCGGCGATCTTGGCGGCCAGTCGCTCCAATCGGCTGCGCCGCGCCGCCCAGCGGATTTCGGTCACTCGCAGCGTCGTTCATCGGTTCGTACCAGGGGAAACGGTGGAGTCGGTACTGGATAGCGTTGCTGCCCTTCGCGTTTCGGGCCGATATGTCAGTATCGACTATTTGGGTGAGGATGTCACCGACGTCGACGGCGCCGGCGACACAGTGCAGGCCTACCTTGAGCTTCTCGACGCGCTGGGCCGGCGGCCCGACGCCGCTGCTGACGGTGTGCGGCCGCTCGAGGTGTCGCTCAAGCTTTCGGCGCTCGGCCAAGCGCTGGAGCGGGACGGGGAAAAGATTGCGCTGGAGAACGCGCACACCATTTGCGAGCGGGCCGGGCAGGTCGGCGCCTGGGTAACGGTAGACGCCGAAGACTACACGACCACGGAGTCGACGCTGTCCATCGTCCGTGACCTGCGCGCTGACTTTCCCTGGCTGGGGGTCGTCCTGCAGGCCTACCTGCGGCGCACGCTTGGGGATTGTCATGAGTTCGCTGCTGCCGGGGCGCGGGTCCGGTTATGCAAGGGCGCCTACGACGAACCGGCGTCGGTGGCCTATCGCCGCCCCGCCGCAGTCACCGACTCCTACCTGCGATGCCTTCGAGTACTGATGGCCGGAGCAGGCTACCCCATGGTGGCCACCCACGATCCCGCTGTCATCGCAGCCGTCCCGGACATTGCTCGGGAATCAGGCCGTGCTGCTGGCGATTTCGAATACCAGATGCTGTTCGGCATACGCGACGCCGAACAGCAGCGGCTAGTCGGCGCCGGCAACCAGGTGCGGGTGTATGTGCCGTACGGCGGGCAGTGGTACGGCTATTTGGTGCGCAGACTGGCCGAACGGCCCGCCAACCTGATGTTCTTCCTGCGCGCGTTGGCCGAAAGGCGACGCATCGAGACTGCGCCTACGGCGGGCAATCGCGGTTAGTCATGGCCATACACGCAGGTTCGGCGCCACTACCGCAGTCTCGATGTGCCGCGAGCCGCACAGGCGCTTACCTGGGCCTGCGTCTGGAGCGCGCCCCGTCATCGGAAAACCCACGCACCGCGTGCGCGCGCACGAATCCGGCGACAGCTTTCGGATCGTCCATGTCCAGCGTCGATGACGGCGTGCTGAACAACGAGAACAGTATTCGCGCGAACCATTCACCGGCGGCAGTGACATCCAGGTCGTTGCGGACTTCGCCGGTCAGCTTGGCGGCGGCCAGGTAGGGCGCAAGAAAGTCAACACATTCCCTGAGCAGCACCGCGGCATCCTTGGTCAGCAGCAGGCTGACTTCCTCCTCGGCGAAGTACTTCTCGGAGGCGATGATCCGTCTGGCCTGCGTCACGAACACTGCCGCGCGCGCGAATTTGTCTTCGAGCGAGGTTCCCCGCTCCATAGCTTTTGCCATCTGGCGATAGAACCGCTGGGAGGCATGCTCGGCGCACGCTTCGACGATCGCGGCCTTGTCGCGGAAGTACTCATAGACGGTGCTGCGGGAAACCTCGGCCACCCGCGCAATGTCGACGATGGTTGTCTTGTGCAGCCCGTACTTGCGGAAGCAGCTATACGCGGACTCGATGATGAGCTCGCGGGTATCGGTCGTCGTCGCCTGGGTGGTCACGGAACTAGTGCACCCCGCGGCACCGAGCCGGCGTCGGCTGATTCGAATGCGGCGTTGATGTCAACCAGGTGGAAGGGCTTTGGCATGAGGCGGTGGAACGGAAAGTCGGTTTTTTGCAGGAACGACAGGCCGATCGCCAGCGTAACCGGGTCGTAGAGCATGACGCCACGCACTGTCTTGTTGCCGTAGACGAGAACACTGGGGTCGAGGCTGAACGTGCGTCCGGTGCCGACGTTGCCGACTTCTAAAAGCGTGCCGCCGTTGTTGAGGAAGCCGATGCCGTCGGGAATGACACCGGGCACGCCGACCACCTCGAGCACCCAGTCCGCGCCGATGCCGTCCGTATACAGGCGGACCCGCTCCATGAGCTCGTCGGTCGAGATACCGCTGGCCTCGATGCAGTATGTGGCACCGAAATCGGACGCCACGTCGAGCCGCTCGGCAAGCAAATCGATGACGATGACCTCGGCTGCGCCGGCGGTGCGTGCGACGGCGGCGGCGTTGATGCCGAGCCCACCGGCACCCTGGATGACGACGGTGTCGCCCAGCCGGACGTCCCGCAGCGCGAACAATACCTGAGCCAGCGCGCAATTGAGCGGAGCGACCGCCTCGTCGGCGAGGTTCTCAGGCACCTTGTACAACGGCTGTCGGCGGGTCGTGTAGTAGTACTCGCCGTATGCGCCGACGAAGTGCGGCGCCTGATCGTGGGTGCGGAATTCCCCCGCCATCAGGTTCTGGCAGGCGTACGACCGTCCGCGCGCACAGGCGTGGCATTGCCCGCACGTCCAAAAATACGGTGTCACAACGCGATCGCCGACCGTGAGGGGCTTGCCGGTCGCATCGGTGGTCAGCTCGTCGCCGAGTTCGACGATTTCGCCGACCATCTCGTGACCCATGGCGAAGGGATACGGGAGCGGTAACTCCCCACGAAACATGTGCAAGTCCGATCCGCAGATTCCTGCCATGCGCAGCTTCAATGCGGCGGTGCCGGGCGCCGGTGCCGTCAGCGGGTATTCGGCAAGCTCGATGGGTCCGCCGGCCTTGGTCAGTAGCGCGAGTTTCGGCATGATCACCTCCCGTATGACTCAGCCGACCGGGGCGAGGATCAGCGCGCTGGTGGGCACACCGGTGCCCGATGTGACGAGCACGTGCTCGACGTCGTCGACTTGGTTGTATGACGTGCCGCGCACCTGCCGGACGCCTTCGGTGATGCCGTTCATGCCGTGGATGTAGGCCTCGCCCAGCAGTCCACCGTTGGTGTTGATCGGCAGAGTGCCACCCAGCGACAAGTTCTCGACGGTGGCGAAGTCTTTGGCTTCGCCCCGACCGCAGAAGCCGAGTTCCTCCAGCTGCACGAACACGAACGGCGTGAAATGGTCATAGAGGAAGGCGGTTTGGATGTCGGCGGGCTTGCACCCGGAGTCGCGCCACAACTTGTCGGCGACGACACCCATCTCGGGCAGCCCGGTGATGTCGTCGCGGTAGTAGCTGGTCATCACCTCGCCGTCGTAGGCGGCGCCCTGGGCGGCCGCCGCGACGACCGCAGGTGGCTGCCGAAGATCGCGCGCCCGTTCCGCGCTGGTCACGACGAGTGCGACACCGCCGTCGCTTTCCTGGCAGCAGTCCAGTAGCCGCAGCACGGGTTCGACGATCCACCGCGAATTCTGGTGATCCTGCAATGTGATTGGGCGCTGGTAGAACCACGCGTTGGGGTTCCGGGCCGCATGCGCACGGTCGACCACGGCGACCTGCCCGAAGTCTTCGTTGGTCACCCCGTAGGTCGACATGTAGCGCTGGGCATGCAAGGCCACCCATGCCGCGGGGGTCAGCAATCCGAACGGAGCGTACGGCGCCAGCCACAGCGGCGTCGCCGCGCTGGTGCGTCCAGTGCCACCGAAACGCAGGCGGGAGCGCTCGTTGAACGCCCGGTAGCAGACCACGACTTCCGCCGCACCCGTCGCGATGGCCATAGCCGCCTGCATGACGGTGCCGGCGGCAGCCCCACCGCCGTGGGGCACCCGGCTGAAGAAGGTCAGGTTGCCGATGCCGAGGTTGCGGGCGACTTCGATCTCGTCATTGGCGTCGACGGTGAACGTGACCATGCCGTCAACATCGCCGGGTCCAAGCCCGGCGTCGTCGAGCGCGGCCTTGACCCCCTCGCACGCCAGCTGCAGCTCGGAGCGGCCGGATTCCTTGGAGAACTCGGTCTGCCCGATTCCGGCGATCGCGGCCTGACCGCCAAGTGAGGCACTCATGTGCCAACTCCACTGAGCAAGCTGAGCACCGCGGTGCCGCTTGCGTGGTCGCCAAGGCTGTTCGCCGCCTTGAACGTGACCTCGATCAGACCCTCACCGTCGCTGTGAGACTTGCCGGTGACGGTGCCGGTGAATCGCAACGGATCGTTGGGGAACGCGGGCACGCCCAGTCGGATCGACAGTTTTTTCACCATCGCCTCGGGCCCGGCCCAATCGGTGAGGAAACGCACGCACAGGCCGTTCGTCGTCAGGATGTTCATGAACACGTCAGGCGAGCCCTGCTTGTTGGCGAAGTCGCGGTCATGATGTACCGGCATGAAGTCGCGCGACGCGATCGCGCCGGCGACGATCACCGTTGTGGTGACCGGGATCTCGAGTGGAGTGACCTCGTCGCCGACCTCGATGTCACGCCAGGCCAGCGTGGTCGTGCGGCTCTTGGTGATCGTCATCGTGCTCCTTGTGCGTACGTGCTGCCGAGCCGGGCCAATTGTTGGATAGCTGGACCGAGGGCGAGCTCGTTGTGCTTGGCCCACAAGAAACAGCGAAATAGCGGATAGCTGGTGTCGATGCCGATCCCGCCATGAACCTGTTGGGCGGTGGCGGCGACTCGGGCGCCGGCTTCGGCGGCCCAGAATTTCGCGATGCGGGCCTCCCGGTCCGCGGGCCGTCCCAGCCCCAGCAGCCACGCCGCATGCCAGGTTGTCCAGCGGATGGCCTCGACGTCGATGAACGCATCGGCCATGCGTTGCTGCACAGCTTGAAAGCTGCCGATCGGTCGTCCGAATTGCTCACGCTGCGTGGTGTATGCGGCAGCCAGGCGCAACGCCCGCTCGACGACGCCGAGTTGGATCGCGGACAGTCCGACCAGCGCGCGGGCCTGAAGCGATCGGACCATCTCGACTCCGCTGCCGGGGTTGCCCAGCTGGTCATCAGCGGAAACGGCTGCACCGTCGAGGAATACGTCGGCGTGCGGCTCACCGTTGGTTGTCGTCACCGGTCGGACGTCGACGCCGGGTGCGGTGATGTCCAGCAGGAATAGCCCGACGTCACCGCCGTCGATGGCCGCTGGGATCAGCAGCGTGTCGGCAAGTTGTGCGGCGGGCACCAACTCCTTGGCGCCGTCGAGTCGCCAGCCGTTGCCGTCTCGCCGCGCGGTGGTCGCCGGCACAGCGGGATCCGAACGCCCAGGCTCGCTCAAGCCCGCGCTCAGGATGCTGCTGCCAGCAACGACTTTCGGCAGGTGGCGTTGTTGCTGCTTGGCCGTTCCGTACCGGGCAATCGGGTCGGCGCCGAGAACCAGCGTCGCGTAGACCGGGACCGGGGCGACGCTGTATCCCACCTCGGCCAGCAGTACACCTAGTGCCAGAAAGCCGGCGCCGCTGCCGCCCACCGCCTCAGGTAAGGCGATGCCGAGTAGGTCGGCAAAGGCAAGCTCTTTCCACAGCGCGGCGTCATAGCGGACGTCAGTGGCTTCGAGCTCGGTGAGCCGTTCTGGTGTGGCCCAGCGCTCGAAAAGCTGGCGAGCTACCTTGGCCAGTGTCTCTTGATCTTCGGTAAACGTGAAGTCCATGCTTCCCCGATCAGCAGGCGGGCCGAAACTGGTGCAGCACAAGCTCGCCGGAATCGGAGTCGAAGGTCTCGTAACAGACTTCGACCGGCATGCCGATGTGCACATCGGCGGGTGTGGTGTCGCGCAGGTTCGACACCAGCCGCACACCTTCGGCCAGCTCGACCAGCGCGACGATGTAGGGATAGTCGAAGAACGGAAACCGGGGATGCTGCGGAATCACATAGCTGTAGAGGATGCCCCGGCCTGACGACTCGACCACGTCCCAGTCCAGCGAATTGCAGTGCGGGCACATCGGGCGCGGCGGGTTGCGCAGTGCGCCACAGGAACTGCAGCGCTGGATCAGCAGCTTGTGCTCGCGCAGTCCGTTCCAAAAGAACTCGGTGTCGGGGCTGATCGTCGGTGCCAGTCTGCTAGCCATCATTGCTCCGGCTTGAATCGCAGGACCCGAAATCGCTGCCGCCCCAATACCTCGCCATGTTGATCGACATAGGTGGTCACCCAGGTCACGAAGTGGCCCAGTCCCAGGCCCGTCTTCTTTTCGTCGGAAACGTCCTCGATCACCGCGGTCGCGGTGATGACATCACCCAACCGCGGATCGCGCTCGATCTCGAACTCCGAGTTGGTCGCTACCGTGCCGGTAAACCCGGCTTCGTCTAGGAAGGCCATGGGGTTGGCGGTGAGCTCGACTGGGACGCCGCCTCGTTCCGTGATCCCGGTGAGCTTCGGTGGCGGCATGGTCCAGGTTTGGAGCATGACCGGTGGCGACACGATGCCGCCGAACCGTGATGTGGCTGCGAACTGCGGGTCGAGGTAGACGGGGTTCATGTCCTCAAGCGCGTAGCACCAATGCCGGATCATCGGTTGGTTGACGGGGTCCGGCGCCACGGCGGGCTTACCGGAACCGGTCGGCTTGCCGATCAGCTGGCGCAGCCGCTCACGAAACTGGGTTTTCGCGTCGTCGGTCTGGTGTGTCACTACGTCGAGCCTCCTGAGGGTGTTGTCGTCCGAAGGTCACGCGGTGCTCGCGGCATGCCCAATCCGGCCATCGCGATGATGTCCCGTTGAATTTCGTTGGCGCCGCCGCCGAACGTATTGATGACTGCCGCCCGGTACGCTGATTCCAGCTCCCCGGCCAATGGCGCGTCCGCACCGCGGCGTGACCCGTTGCGGTCCAGCACCTCCAGTAGCTGACGGGCGACCTGCTGCGTGAGCTCGGTACCGAACACTTTGGCTGCCGACGCCTCGCCCATGTTCAGCACGCCCTTGGTCATCGCCGCGTTGACTCGAAGGTTCATCAGCTTGTACGCGGCGACTTGCGCCTCCACGCGCGCAAGCGCGAGCTGTACCCACGGCTGGTCGATAACCCGACCATCGTCGAGTTCAGTGGTCTTTGCCCAGTGCAGCGTCTTCTCGAAAAGCGGCTCCAATGCGCCGAGATTGCCCAGCGCGGCGCGTTCGAAATTCAGCTGTGTCGTGATCAGCTTCCACCCGCCGTTCTCTGTCCCGACCAGCGCACTGGCCGGGACGCGCACGTAGTCGTAGAACGTATACGTGGTCGTCACTCCTGGCATGGTGTGTAGTGGTTGCCAAGAAAATCCCGGTGACGACGTGGGCACGATGAAGATCGAAATACCCTTGTGCTTCTTAGCGTTCGGGTCGGTTCGCGCTGCCAGCCAGATGTAGTCGGCGTGGGCGGCGCCGCTGGTGAACATCTTCTGGCCATTGATCACATACTCTGCGCCATCACGCACAGCGGTGGTACGCAGTGACGCCAGATCGCTTCCCGCCCCTGGTTCGGAATAGCCGATCGCAAACTCCACGCTGCCTTCAAGAATCGCTGGCAGGAACCGCTGCTTCTGCTCGTCGGTGCCGAATTCCATCAGCGTCGGCCCAACCGTATTCAGCGTCACCAGCGGAATAGGGGCGTTCACTCGGCGAGCCTCTTCAAAGAAGATGAACTGCTCGATCGCCGAAAATCCACGCCCGCCATATTCTTTGGGCCAGCCCACGCCTAACAGGTTGGCAGCCGCCAAAGCGCTCACGCACTCCCTGACTTCGGGACCACCTTCCATGCGTGCGTTCACTGCGGCGCTGCGCTCAGGCGTCATCACCTCCTTGAGCGCGGCACGGATCTCCGCACGAAGCCGTTGTTGTTCCGGTGTGAAGTCGAAATCCATTATTGCGTCACAATTCCAGCTGCACCGGCATCCGCTTGACACCGGGCACCATCGTCGCCCGCATTCGGGCAACATCGCCGACAAGCTCGATTCTGGGGTAGCGGTGAAGAAGTTCGTCGAAAAGTACGCATGCCTCCAGGCGCGCCAGTTGTGCGCCGAGGCAGGAATGTTCACCGCAACCGAATGCGATGTGCGGGTTGGGGCTGCGGGTCACGTCGAATTCTTCGCCGTCGTCACCGAAGATCTCCTCGTCGCGGTTGGCCGACCCGTAGAGCATGACCACGGTGTCGCCGGCGCGGATGTGTTGTCCGCGAATCTCGATATCCGCGGTGGCTGTTCGCGCCATGTGCGTCACCGGGCTGGTGAACCGCAGCATCTCCTCGACGGCGCCGGGGATCAGCGGGGCGTTGTCGACCAGTTTGGCGCACTGGTCCGGGTGCGCGATCAGGGCCAGGGTGCCCAACGCGATCAGGTTGCGGGTCGTTTCGTTACCGGCGACCAGGAGCAGAAAGGAAAAGTTGAGCAGATCGTCGTCGCTAAGCCGTTCGCCGCCGATCTCGGCGTTGATCAAGACCGAGAGCATGTCGTTGCGCGGCTCGGTGCGACGCTGCCCGATGAGCTTTTTGAAGTACTCGTAAAGCTGGCCCATGGCCACGAAGACGTCGAGTTCGATGTCAGGGTCGGCGTTTCCGGTGGCGGCGTCCGACCATGCCCGGAATTGCTCCCAGTCTTCCGGTGGGGCACCCAGCAGCTCGGCGATCATTCTGGTGGGCAGGGGAGCGGCGATCTCTTCGGCGAACTCATGGGGGGTCCCGGGTTCGATGGTGTCGAGAATGCTGCACACGATCTCGCGGATTTTCGGCTCGAGCATCGCCACCTGCCGCCGGGTGAATCCAGAGTTGATGAGTTTGCGCAGCTGCCTGTGCCGGGGCGGGTCGGTGAAGATGAGGTTGCCCTCCTGGACCGGATTTTGGATCGCGGGGTCGGGGATTGAGATGCCGTGCATCGAGGAGAACAGGGCTGGGTTGGTCGATACGAAGCGAATGTCTTCGTATTTCAGCAGCGCCCAGAATTCAGTCACGTCGTTCCAGCAGACCGGCGAGGTCGCGCGGAGTTGCTTGTAGGCCGGGTATGGATCACCGGCATAGAAGTCAGGGGAATGCAAAGGGAACATAGCCGGCACCGCAAGCCTTCCTCGACTGGATCCCGAGTTATCGGACATATCGACGCCATCTGTCCGATCAACCTTGTGTACTCCGCGGCGATGACCATGTCAATATCTCTGCACTCGAAGGGGAACAGTTCTGTACACAGCCAACTGTATTTAACGCATTGACGGTGCATACCCGACAGGTGTACACCGAACGTTGAGCTGCTGGACCGTCCGAAGGAAACTCATGGCTGACCCACGGTCACTTGTCGACACCTATGCGGTCTACATCGACGGCCGGTGGGTCGACCCCGCCAACGGCCGCTACGACGACATCTGCCCGGCCAGCGAGGAGGTAATCGCCAGCGCACCCGATCCCAGTCTCGCCCAAGTTGAATCCGCGGTCGCGGCTGCGCGGCGAGCGTTCGACAGCGGACCGTGGGCCGGTGCAGGGCCCGAGGAGCGCGCACGCTATCTCAACCAACTGGGCAATGCGCTGCTCAAGCACACTGACGAGTTCTTCGCGCTGTCACAGGTGGAGTGGGGTTGCGTCGCCAACGAGCGGGTGATGCAGGTCGACGGCGCCGCATTCATGACCATGCACGCGGCCCAGCTCGCCGAGAAGCTGACCGACGAGCGCATGACCGGAATCGGCGCCGGAACGACGCTACTGCGACATGAGCCCCTCGGCGTGGTCTCGGTTCTGACGCCGTGGAATTTCCCGCACTGTCTCAACGTCATGAAGTTGAGCAACGCGCTGGC
>NZ_CAXUCH010000007.1:0-616 GCF_964249325.1 uncultured Mycobacterium sp.
GCGCCGGGTACTCACCGGTGCTGATCGGCATGATGCCCGAATCGTCGTCGGCCTCCGACCATGCCAGCGCCGGTGCGCCGGCAGGCTCCGGCGCGGCCTCGGCCATCATCGTTGGATTCGCTGCCTCCGCGAAGGGATCCAACGCAGCGGCCATGGTCGGGGCCACTGCCGTTGGACTGTCGTCGGCTGGACCACGCGCGGCCCGCAATGCCGCACCGATCGCCGCAGTCAGGTGTGGCCGCGGCGCCGTGATAACGGGGGCGCGCAGCTGTTGCGAAAGTGTCGTGGTGACGGCCGGGATATTGGCTCCGCCGCCAACCGCCGCGACCGCGGTGAGATCGGCAGCGCCAATTCCGTTGCCTTCCATGATTTGTCGGCCACGAAACCGTCCAGTGGCTGGTGAAGCACGTCGTCGAGCTCGGCCCGGTTCAGCCGGACGTCGCCGCTGAACCCGGGCAACTCGGCCGACAGAGTGGCCTCCGCGCTGGAGGACAGCTGTTCCTTGGCGTTTCGGCATTGCGCCCGCAGCCGGGTCAGCGAGCCGATCGCCGACGTGCCGGTGGTGTCGAACGAACCCGCCGCCGACAGGTTGGCCACAACATGGTTCAGCAGGGCC
>NZ_CAXUCH010000007.1:626-16588 GCF_964249325.1 uncultured Mycobacterium sp.
GTCGTTGTACCGCACGGTGGGGCCGACGGGCTGGTAACCGTTGGCGGCGTCGACCAGGGTGAGGCTGGTGCCGCTGCCGCCGAAGTCGCACACCGCGATGATCCCGTGGGCCGGCAGGCCGGGGTCGGCCTGCAGCGCGACCAGTGCCGCGGCCGCATCTGGCGCCAACACGACCGGCTGGGGGCCACGTGACCATTCGGCGACCCGGCTCAACGCGCCGCGCAACGCCTCCACCGCGGGCGGGCCCCAATGCGCGGGGTAGCTCACCGCCACGGCCTGCGGCAGCGCGCGTCCCCCGGTTGCGGTGTAGGCCAGTGCGCGGAGCGCGTCGGCAACCAGCGTCTCGGGGCGGTGTGTCGAGCCGTCGGCTGCCACGATCCCGGCCGGGTCTCCAACCTTGTCGACGAAGTCGGTGATCACCAGGCCCGGCTCGGTAAGGTTTGGGTTTTCCGATGGCACACCGACTTCGGGCGGACGGCCCCGATACAGCGTCAGCACCGGCTTGCGGGTGACGGCACGGTCGGCGGTGACTGCCGCCAGGGTGGTGGCACCTATGGACAGGCCTACCGCCGGGCGTTCTCCGTTTGCCATCTCGTCCTATCCAGTCCTGTCGCCGGAGTGCGGGCCGCACACCGGGCACCAATTTATAGGCAGCGCTGGTGTGCACTGCACGGGCGCGTCAGCGAATGGTGCCGGCGCCGGCGATCAGCGGAAGGTCCAACGCGGTGACCCAACCGGGTGACAAGTCGTTGACGGCGGGGACCGCGTTGAGCGCACGCATTCCGGTGGCCAGGCATCCGGCTGTGGCGGCGTCGCGCCCGGAGCCGTCGGTGAACCGGAAGGCGGTCTCCTGAAAGATGCTTGGCGTTCCGTCGATGTCAACTCGGTACACGTCGTCCTGGGTCCCTTTGGGCCAGTCGGGCGCGGCGTCGTGACCGATGCGGTTGACGTGTTCGAGCTGGATGCGCGTGTTGCCTTGGTAGATGCCGTTGATGGTGAACCGGACCGCCGCCACCTGTCCTGGTTCGATGACACCCTTCGCCGTCTTGCGCTCGGTGGAAGTCACCCACGTGTCCCAGGTGGTGGTGATCTCGTCGAGCATGATGCCGGCTGCGTGGGCGATCATCGGGACCGTGGCGCCCCAGGCGAAGATCAGCACATCGGGGTTTTGCAGAACAGGCTGGAATTCGGGTTCGCGGCCGATGCCCATCTCGTTTTCGTAGTCGCCGGTGTAGTTGGTGTAATCGAGCAGCTCGGAGGCCTTGACCTTGCGTACTTCCGAGCACACCCCCATCAGCGTCATGGGCAACAAGTCGTTGGCGAAACCGGGGTCGATGCCGGTGGTGAAACACGACGACTCGCCCAACTCGCAGGCCTCGGTAATCGGCTGGATCCAGCTGGGCGGGTTCAGATGCATGGTCGGCCACACCCAGGGCGTCATCGCGGTGGAGCACACGTCGATGCCGGCCCGCAGGAACCGGGTCATCAGCGCGATGTTGTCCGTCGCATGCGCGGCCGTCGGACCGTAGTGCACCAACGCGTCGGGCCGCAGCGCGATCAGCGCGTCGACGTCATCGGTGGCAGTGATGCCGACTCTTGGCAGTTCACAGATCTCGCCGACGTCGCGGCCCACCTTGGCGGGGTTGCTGACACCGACGCCGACCAGCTCGAACAGCGGGTGCTTGACGATCTCGGCGATCACCAGCTTGCCGACGAAGCCGGTACCCCACACCACGATGCGTTTGGACATCAGCCGCCTTCCGTCTCACCACCCCCGATCACCCTAAGCGGACGGCCCAGGCGGCGGGCTCCTTCAACGGTGAACGGCAGCGGCACGCAGTAACGGTTACGACGTGACGTGGCATTGGTTCACCGCCAGGCCGCTGCAGGCCAGCCGCCTTCCTTGCGAAAACACGGTGACGCAGCGGCTCCTCGTGCCACCATGGAAAACCACTATGACCAGTCAATCGTCACCGCAGCCGTCCCGGAAGAGGGTGGCCTCGATTGTGTTGGGTGTCGCTGTCACGGGTGCGGCAGTCGTCGCCGGCGGCGCCACACCCGGCAGCGCCGCAGCGGATCAGCCGCTTCTTCCGCTCGCTCCGCCGAGTAACGAAACGATTCGCTACCAAGTCACTGGGCCGGGCGCCGCCGAATACGTCACCTACGCACTTGACTACCACCAGCAGTACGAACCAAATGTGGCGTTGCCCTGGACGAAGCAGTTTTCGGCGCCAAAGGGTCGGGTGTATGTGCTCAGCGCACAAGCGAATGGTTCGATCACCTGCACGATCTCTATCGACGGCAACGTCGTGAGCGACATGACAGCCACGGGCACGCCCGCGAGAGCCGCTTGCTCGCACTGATTGGTTGCGACGCAGATTTCCGTGACTTCGGCGGCGGATACTTGCGGATATGGCTTTCAAACTGTGGCTCGGCGGTGACGACGATCCCGAGGACTGCGGGGACGGCGACGTATACGAGTTCTTGGACGGCGGCGTGCTCGGTGTTCACTATGCGACTCCCGGACGCTGGTCGGACTACTACCCACCGGCCGGCTGGACCCGCATCGCGGCCGAGCCCAACCATCGGCCCGGTGAGCCGCTGGATCGCTCCATCGGACCAGACTTCGAGTAGACGCCGTTGCCTGGCTGCCTTCGCCTTCAGGATCCGGCGCCGGCGGTTAGGCTCGCGACGGTAGTTCCCTCATCGACGGAGGGCAGCAGCCATGGGCATTGCGACTCGACTCAACGGCGCGGCGCCGCCTAAGGTGCCGCTTGCCGACATCGACCTGAGTTCCTGGGATTTCTGGGGGCTTGACGACGATGTGCGCGACGGAGCGTTCGCGACGCTGCGACGCGAGGCGCCGATCTCCTTCTGGGCTGAGCCTGTTCAGCCGGGGTTCGAGGAAGGCCCCGGCCACTGGGCGTTCACCAAGTTCGACGACGTCTTTTATGCCAGCCGGCATCCGGAGACCTTCAGCTCGCATCCCAACATCACGATCAACGACCAACCGCCGGAGGTCGCTGAATTCTTCGGCTCGATGATCGCGCTCGACGACCCGCGACATCAGCGGTTGCGCTCGATCGTCAGCCGGGCGTTCACGCCGAAAGTGGTGGCGCGCACCGAAGCGTCGGTGCGCGAGCGGGCTCACCGACTCGTTCAGTCGATGATTACCGGCCACCCCGACGGAAAAGGTGAGGTGGTCAGCGAGCTGGCCGGGCCGCTGCCGTTGCAGGTGATCTGCGACATGATGGGCATTCCCGAGGAGGACCATCAGCGGATCTTCCACTGGACCAACGTGATTCTTGGCTTCGGTGACCCCGATTTGGCAACCGATTTCGAAGAGTTCACCACGGTGTCGTTGGAAATCGGCGCCTACGCCACCGCGCTGGCCGAAGACCGCCGGGTCAATCCGCGCGATGACCTGACGACCAGCCTGGTGCAGGCCGAGGTCGACGGCGAGCGGTTGACGTCGGCAGAGATCGCGTCGTTCTTCATCCTGCTGACGGTGGCCGGCAACGAGACGACGCGCAACGCGATCAGCCACGGAGTGCTGGCGCTGACCCGCTACCCCGAGCAAAAGGCGAAGTGGTGGGCCGACTTCGAGGGTTTGACCCATTCGGCGGTCGAAGAGATCGTGCGGTGGGCCTCACCGGTGATCTACATGCGGCGCACGCTCACTCACGACATCGAGTTGCGCGGTGTAACGATGGCGGCCGGCGACAAAGTCACGCTGTGGTACTGCTCGGCCAACCGCGACGAGTCGAAGTTCGCCGACCCGTGGACGTTCGACGTGGCGCGCGACCCGAACCCGCACGTCGGCTTCGGCGGTGGCGGTGCACATTTCTGCCTGGGCGCCAATCTGGCTCGCCGTGAGATCAGTGTCATGTTCGACGAGCTGCACCGCGAGATCCCCGACATCGTCGCGACCGAGGAACCCGCGCGGCTGCTCTCACCGTTCATTCACGGCATCAAGACGCTGCCGGTCGCCTGGACACCGTCCGGGTAATTTCCGCACGGTTGCGAACCGCCACATGCTCATTCCAGCTACGCTCTTTCCAGCCTTGCAATGATCTGCCGCATGTCGGGCAGGGTCACGCCGTATGTGTTCCGCGCGATGCGCTCCACGGCGCCTAGCGTGGAAATGTAATGCTTTGCGTCATGACCAGTGACCCAAAAGGATTCGCCTGAATCAGAACGCGTTACCCGCCACATTGTGTGCCCTCCTTACCGCGAGGCATCCTCTCCCGTCACGGGGTGATGTCGAGTCGCATGAATTGCTTTATTCCAAGCGACCTGAGTGCCATGCGCTGTAGTGGGTTGAACATTGCACGCACCAGTGGCTTTGCGTCCGCCCAGTTCACCAATTGTGGTCGCACGGCGTGGTGGTACTTCCCGCTTACCCGTATCCAGCAGTACCTCGCTGCGTAGACGTTGCGCACCCAGTCTGACTGGTTGCCGAACGTCAAAGGCACCACCGCGGTATCCCCGTTCACACGCGCATTTACCGGTGTCACATAGCTTTTGCCGGATCGGCGTCCCACGTGATGGATGGCTGCCACCATGGCGAAGAAACGTCGGCCGGCCAGCTTGGCGACGGCCGGGTTGAGGAGCTTGCTGAGTGGTGACACCACCAGTCGGACGATCAGGGACGGTCCGATGGGATCGACGACTGTGCTGTTCATGCTGTATGGACGAGGCGAGAGTCGAGAATGTGACGTGGTTAGGCCGTTCCGAAGAGCTGCGCGCGCAGGGGCGCAAGCGTTGAGTGGTCCACGTGGACATGGATTTTGGTGATATTGTCAGCGCCGATCGTTAGGGCGATGACGCCCATGAGCTTTCGGTTGACGAACGCCAACACAGCCGGTTCCACCCCGAGGGGCTGGGACACGAGGACGGTTCTGGAACGGCCCCAGAAGCGCAAAATGTTTTCGGCGACTCGCTCAGCGCCCACCACGACAAGGCCTTTGCGAGTGTCGACCTCTCCGGTGACGTTGGGATCGAGTACGGCAAGAAGCTCATCGAGGTTGCCGGTGGCACACGCCGCAATGAATTTTGTGGTGAGCACCTGATGGTCCGCCGGTTCGACAGTTCGGCGGGCGTTCGGGGATTGGGCGATCTTGCGTCGGGCCCTGCTGGCCAGTTGCCGACACGCCGTTGACGGCCTGCCCACTGTCAATGCGATCACGTCGAAGGGCTGCTGGAAGATGTCGTGGAGAACGAACACGACCCGTTCGGCGGGTGTGAGGCGTTCCATCACCACCAGCAGCGCCAGCCGCAGCTCGTCGTCGAGTGTGACTCGATCGGCAGGATCGATTGAGGCGGAGGGACGTTCGCGGTGGCCGGGGGCGGCCATGTCTTCTGGTCGTTCCCGTCGTGTCGACGCCGACTTGACGTAATCCAGGCACAGCCGGCTGGTCACCACGATCAGCCAGCCACGCTCGTCGTCGATCTCGTCGAGCCGAGTCTGCATCAGGCGGAAGAAGGCTTCTTGAACCACGTCCTCGGCTACGCCGATGTCGCCGACGATCCGGAACGCCAAGTCGACCAGAAATGCGCGATGAGTCTTCCACGCCAGGTCGAAAGATTCATCCGCAAACATCTGCGCTCCTTCGGAGATTCCGGCCAAGGCCGAGGCCGTCCTTCTACCTGATATGGACGAAACAACGCCGCAAAATGTGACATCGCGCACGGTACGCCCATCACCGTGTTAGGCGCTCCGCACTTGCCCGACCTCGATGAGGTGTCCGTCAAGATCTCGGATATAGGCGCGGATCTCGTATCCCTGGTCTGTCTCTTCGGATTTCACGTTCGGCACGTACACCCTTCGGGATGTTCGTGCCCACGATGGGCACACCATTGCCGACGGCGGCCAACTGGTCGGCTACCGCGCGTCCGATCCCGTCGGCGCCACCGATGATCAAGGCCTACCTCATCGTGCTTGCTTTCGGGTTGATGGATAGGACGAGGCGGCGCACGCCGACATGACATCGGACCGGTATGTCACACGCAGCGCTCGCGCATCGTCCTAGGAGCCGTCACGCGGCGCAGAAATCATCGACCGCGGAAACTCCAGAAAGGACGCAGACCATGTCAGCACCGAAAACAACAGGAGATGTCGCCGACCCGGTCACCGCGATGCTGCAACAGGCCAAAGCAGCCAGTGGGGGCCGGCTGCTGGCCCTGCACAATGACCTGGCCCGTTCGCCGGCTACCCTGGCCGCCTACCTCGGTCTGCGCCGCGCGGGCGGCGACTACGGAACGCTGCATGCAGCTGTTCGCGCCGCCATTATGCTGACCGCCGGGGTGGTCGACGGCGGCGACTACTCGCAGGCCATCGCTACTCAGCTGGCACTCGGGGCCGGGATGAGTGCGCAAGAAACCGTGGCTGTCCGCGCGGGTCACGTCGACGATGCCCGCACCGCCGCGCTGTTGGCGGTGATCCGCGAAGCCGCGGGGAACACCGGCGCGGTCAGCAACGCCACCTGGGACGCCGCGACCGCCGCCGGGTGGAGCGACGAGCAGCTCATCGAGGCGTTCGTGTACCTGGCATTGACCGTATTCGTCGACTATTTCACCAATTTCGCCCGAACCGAGTTCGACGTACCCGCAGCACCACCGATCACGACAGGAGAACAGCGATGAACCCGCTCACCCCGATTGCGCGCCCAGACTGGTTGCCGTTCGAGCGCTGGCCGTTCGACACCGCGATGCTCAGCACTTCCGCGGGGCGGATCGCGGTCACCGATGTGGGCTCCGGGCCCACGCTGCTGTTCGCGCACGTCGGCAGCTGGAGTTTCATCTGGCGCGACTTGCTCGTCGACTTGAGCCGGCAGTACCGCTGCATCACGCTCGACGCGCCAGGCAGCGGCCTCAGCTCCGACCCGGACGCGCCGGTGACGCTGCGGGGTGCGAGCGACGCGATCGGAGCGGCCATTGATTCGCTCGATCTGCACGGAATCACGCTGATCATGCACGATGTCGGAGGACCCGCCGGGCTGGCGGCCGCCGCCGACCGAGCAGGGCGCATCGCGGGGCTTGTCGCGCTCAATGCATTGGGGTGGAAGCCCTCCGGCGCGGCGTTACGCGCCATGATCGCCGTGATGGGCAGCGCGCCGGCACGCGCGTCCGGCGGCGTGACGGGCTGGTTGGCCAGGCTCAGCGCCTCGTCGTTCGGCGCCGGCCGGCACTGGGACGCCACAGACCGGGCAATCTTCTTGGCTGGACTGAACCGGTCGGCCCGCCGTAACACTCACCGCTACATAAAGGCACTGGCGCAGGAAAACGATCTGCTACGCCGGGCGGAAGCAGCGCTGCGCGAAGAGTTATCGGGGCGTCCGCTGCTGACTGTGTTCGGCGCGCGCAACGACCCGTTCGGTTTTGGGAAGCGATGGAAGCAGCTGTTCCCCCACGCCGAACAGCACATCATTGCCGGTGGCAACCACTACCCGATGGGTGATGACCCCCATGGCGTCGCCGAATGGATCCGGCACTGGCACACTGCCGAAGTTTCTTCTGGCCGGATTCCCCAGGGCCGCAATCAAACTCGGTAACTGGCAAGTTAATGCCATGTCGCACGACGTAATGCAACGATCCGTGCACGCCAGCGCATCCGGCGGGTCATCGTAGTCATCAGGCCGCACATCGCCGGTGCGAGCCGTCAGCGGTGGTAATGCTGCCTTCACCCGGTAGCGGGTCATCGGACCCAGCGCGCCCGGTACGGTAGCGAACGCCGTCATGTCGAGGCGTTGGATGACCGCTGCGGACGCCGCATTAACTTCATCCACTTCGAACCTCTTGCGTGACCGAGCGATCAATACGCGCCTGCCCGACAAGGGCATTCACACTTGGCTGATCCGCTGCCCAGCCGGCGTAAATGTCGCAAACTCGGCCGGGCAAATCGAGCTCGACATTTTGCGGGCCGGTAACGAGCAAACGTCGCGGTGGCGGCGGGCTGAACAGACGGCCGAGACGTGAAGCCTATCGGGCGACATGTGGCGAATGCGACTCCCCAGTTTGCCGCGGGATATGTCAGCATTGATGCGTGAATCCACGTGTCGCCACCAGATTGCTTGCTGTTGCCATGCTATCCATTTGGGCAGTGCCGGACACTTTGGTTCCATCCGCGTCCGCGCAATCTTGCCCCGACGTCCAGGTAGTGTTCGCCCGCGGTACCGGTGAGCCTCCCGGTGTCGGCCCCACCGGGCAGGCGTTCGTCGACTCCCTGCGCTCCCGTGTCGGCGGAAGGTCGATGGATGTGTACCCGGTCAACTACCCCGCCAGCGACGACTGGGCCACGTCCGGCCTCGACGGTATTCGAGACGCGGGCACTCATGTCGTTTCCACCGCGAGCAGCTGTCCCCAGACCAAGATGGTGTTGAGTGGTTATTCCCAGGGCGCGGCGGTGATGGGCTTCGTCACCTCGCCTGCGGTGCCCGACGGGGTCGATCCGGCGACCGTGCCCAAACCGCTGTCGCCCGACGTCGCTAACCACGTCGCCGCCGTCGTGCTCTTCGGAATGCCCAATGTCCGCGCGATGAACTTCCTCGGGCAGCCGCCGGTCGTGATCGGCCCGGCATACCAGGCCAAGACCATTAAGGTGTGCGCCCCGGAGGACCCGGTCTGCTCGGACGGCCTGAACTTCGCCGCGCACGATACCTATGCCGACGACGCCAGCGTGGTTGACAAGGGCGCTGCTTTTGCCGCCAGTCGCTTGGGCGCAGCTCCGGCCAACAGTGCGCCGCCACAGTCGTTCGATGCGCCACCGCCAGCTGAACCAGTCCCTACACCGCCTCCGCCCGCCGAAGGCGACCAGGCGCCTGCTGCCTAACCGGGCGCATCCGGTCCAGTCCGACCGGCAAGTCAGCTCCACAGGTGGCGTCGGCGCGTTGCCGATGCTCTGGGCATCCAAACGCCTGCGACGGTGAAACGTCGCGGGTTAGGGTGCTGCCAAGTTGCTGGCAGGTCGCTGTGGGAGGGGTCGTTGCAGGGAACTTCGTTCGGAAAGTACCGGCTGATCGAGTTGCTCGGCCGCGGCGGCATGGGCGAGGTGTGGCGTGCCTACGACACTGTGATCGACCGGGTGGTCGCGATCAAGATCCTGCCTCCCGAAATGTCCCAGGACGAGGTTTTTCAGCTGCGGTTCCGCCGCGAAGCCCATGCGGCCACGCGACTCAACAGCCCGCACGTCATACCGATCCACACCCACGGCGAAATACAGGGCCACTTGTTCGTCGACATGCGGCTGATCGAGGGTCGCGACTTGCAGAGCGTGCTTGAGGCCGGGCCGCCGCTGCAGCCGGCCCGGGCGGTGCACATCATCGAGCAGGTCGCCAAGGCATTGCATGCCGCGCACCGGGTGGGGCTGATCCACCGCGATGTCAAGCCGTCCAACGTTTTGCTCGACGAAGACGACTTCGCCTATCTCATCGATTTCGGAATCGCGCGCGCCGCCGGCGAACTGGCGTTGACAACGGCCGGCGGCGTGGTCGGCACCTTCCATTACATGGCTCCGGAAAGGTTCAGCACCGGGCACGTCGATGCCCGCTCGGACATCTATGCGCTGGCCTGTGTGCTCTACGAGTGCTTGACCGGGGAGCACCCGTACCCCGGGGACAGCATGGAGCAGCAGCTCACCAACCATCTGATGAGCCCACCGCCGCAGCCGTCGTTCACCAACCCGGCGCTGCCGGCGAGCTTCGACATGGTCATCGCCAAAGGAATGGCCAAAAATCCGGACGAGCGCTACCGGACCGCTGTCGAGTTGGCGCGCGCCGCCCGCGACGCGCTCACCCCGCCGAGCGCCTACCCGCAAGGGCCCCTTCGCACGCAGCCGCCACGACCCGACCAAACTCCACCACCGCAGCGGCCAAAACCAATCCGGGGCCCAGCCCGCAAACCCGCGTCTGGACGCCGGCCCGAAGCGACGCGGTCACCGTCACGGCCGTGGTGGCGCCGAAAGACTGTCGCCATCTCGGCCGCCGCCCTGCTCGCCGTCGTTCTCACCGTCGGCGTCGGCGTGGCCACGATGCGCCACGCACGTCAAGAAAGCGGCCAGTCCGGCCAGACCACATTGCCTTTCACCGGTCTCAGCAACCCCGACGGTGTGACGGTGGACAACGGCGGCACGGTATATGTCGCCGACACCCTGAACGACCGGATCCTCTCGCTCCCCGCCGGCTCGACCGGCCCCGCGGTGTTGCCTTTTGACGGCCTCAAGAATCCGACCGGAGTGACCGCCGACAACAGCGGCACCGTCTACGTCACCGACGCCGGCAACAAGCGGGTGGTGGTGCTTCCGGCCGGAACCACAAAGCAAATCGAATTGCCCTTCAGCGACCTCGCGGACCCGACCGGGGTAACGGTGGACAGCAGCCGCACGGTCTACGTCACCGACACCGCCAAGAATCGGGTGGTGGCGCTTCCTGCCGGCTCCGACAGGCAAAGCGAGCTGCCTTTCGCGGGCCTGAGCAATCCGACCGGTGTGGTGGTGAACAGCAGCGGAACCATCTACGTCGCCGACGGTGGCAACAATCGCGTCCTGGCGTTGCCCCGAGGCTCGAGCGTGCAATCCGTGGTGCCATTCGACGGCCTCAGCGAACCCGGCGGTGTGACCGTGGACGGCCAGGGCGCCGTGTACGTTACCGACAGCGCCAACAATCGTGCGCTCAAGCTTCCGGTCGGTTCGACCGCGCAAGTCAAACTTCCCTTCGTCGGCCTGGACTATCCGTGGGGTTTGGCGGTCGACAACATCGGCACCGTCTACGTCGCAGGCCACAACAACAAGGTGGTGGCGTTGCGGCAACAACCACGTTAAGGGCGCGGCGGCAGCACCGCCAGCCACGAGTCCGAGAGCAGTTCGATCAGTTGCCCATCCGGGTCGCGGATCATCGCCGATTGCTCCGACACCGTCTCGTCGATCACCGATCCCGCGAAGCCGTCGACCAGCTGGAGAACGGCATCGAGATCCGACACCGACAGCGATAGATGGGTCAGGCCCACTTGGTCCATGGCACGCCGGGGCCCGGCGTGCACGTCGCGCTGCGAATAGTCGAGGAGTTCGAGCACAAAGCCGTCGCGCACCAGGTAGGTCGCATGCAGGCCAAGCGGCTTGGCCAACTGCAGGAGCCGGTCGGTGCCGTCGTCGGGCGGTTCGACCTCCCACCAGAACTCGAAGCCAAGCAGACCCTGGTAGAAGCGGCGGGAACGCTCGCGATCCGCGACGCATAACCCGACATGGTTGAAAACCATTTGGTGGCTGTTCATTTCGGCCCTTCGTGCACTGCTGACGCCGCTTCGCTACTCTCGGCCGCGTCGAAACGGCAAAATCGTCAAGATGGCGTAATAAACTGTGAGGTTACCGGCGAAGTAGCCCTCGAGGCTGAATTCAGCCAGATTATTTGCGCTGGAGGCTTTTTCGATGACCAAAGGTTCTGGGCGAGCCGACGTCGACCCCGACGTGGTTGTTGATTTCGATCATCACTCCGACGAGTTCAACGTCAACGAGCTGACGATCAGCGCCGCGCTTCGCCGGCGCTGCCCCGTCGCCTGGAATGAGAACTACGGCGGATTCTGGTTCGTCACCAGCTACGACGCGGTGGCGCGAATCGCCCGAGGCGGCGACACATTCGCCCACAAATACGAGCCGAACGCCGCCGACGGTATCGACTACCAGGGCGAAATGGGCGTACCGCGTCCCGAAGGCCAGCCGGCCCTGGGCATCGGCGAAGTCGACGGCCCCTACCATCAGGCGTTACGGCGGGCACTTGCCCCGTTCTTCTCCCCGGGAGCGGTCGACAAGATGCGGCCGTTCATGCAGGAATCGGCGCACGGTTTCCTCGACCGACGGATCGGTGACGGGCAAATGGACCTCGTGCTCGACTACGCGAGCCCGGTCCCGGCGATCCTGACCATGAGGCTGATGGGCCTGCCCTACGACAACTGGCAGCGCTACGCCAACCTCTTTCACTCCGTGATGGCGGTTCCCCAAGACAGCGACGAGTACGCCAAAGCCATCGCTGAAGTCCCGGCGATGATGGAGGGGTTGCTGAAGTTCGCAGCGACCCGGCGCGTCGAGCCGCGCGACGATTTGACCAGCTTCCTCGTGCAGTTCAAATTCGACGGCAAGCGCCTGGACGACGCGCAGGTTCTCGACATTCTGTGGAACCTCATCGGCGGTGGTGCCCACACCACAACGTCGCTGACCGCGCTGAGCCTGCTGCACCTCGGCACCCACCCGGATCTGCGTCGACAACTCATCGACGATCCCGGGCTCTACCGCACCGCCACAGACGAGTTCTTGCGCTACTTCTCGGTCAACCAGCAACTGAGTCGCACGGTGACCCGCGACGTGGTGCTCGGGGGCCAACAGCTTCGCCGCAACGACCGGGTCATCATCAGCTGGCTCGCCGCTAACCACGACGAGCACGAGTTCGAACGCCCGGATGACATCATCTTGGATCGTTCTCCCAACCGCCACTTGGCATTCGGGCTCGGCCCGCATCGATGCATCGGATCTCATCTGGCACGTGTCATGTTCGAAGTGATGGTCAAGGCGGTGCTCGACCGCATTCCCGACTATCAGGTTGACACCAGCGGCGTCTACGAATACCTCGGCAATCCGAGCATGACCGGGCTGGGCAGGCTGCCGGTCACCTTCACTCCCCAGCCGAAGCGAGGCTAGGTAGACCTGACGGCGCCGCGGCAGGAGAACCAGATTTAAGCGGAGACTACAAACTGCCCCGATTGCGCCGGTCGCTGCCAGACTGGCGGTGTACACCTTGGGGCCAGGATGTGGGAGGCAGTTCGTGACGCTCCGGCGGCTGCGCCACGAGATCGATATTCCCGGCGGGGAGGTAGACCCGACCAAGGCGCGCCTGAGCCCGACTTCGACGTAACAAACACAGACCGGAGATCACCGCATCGCCGAGGCCAAGGGCTACTGCTACGGCTGGCACTTCTACCAGGCCGGCGACGCCGACCTGGTGGTCTCCTCCGACGATGCCCTGTTCGGCCACCCCGCCTTCCGCTACGTTGGATGGGGCCCGCGGCTGTGGTGGTGGGCAGAGACCATGGGCTTGCGCAAGTTCTCCGAAATGCTGTTCAACGGGCGGCCTTTCACCGCCAAGGAGATGTACGAGTGCGGCTTTGTCAATAGTGTTGTGCCACGCGAGAACCTCGAGGAGGAGACGCTGAAGTACGCGATGGCGTGCTCGCGGTCCCGTCCCACCGATACCGCGGCCGTACAGAAGACATTCCTGGAGCTCTACAAGCAGCACACGGGCGAGTACTTCGGCAGCCTGCTCACCGGGCTGGTCGAGGGGATGCTGCCGATGATTCAGAACGACCGGGACAACGAGGTGAAACTGACCGAAGGTACGTTCGGCAAGGGCCTCAACAACATTGTGAAGGACAACGATATGAACTTCCCGCCCGAGTGGCGACTGAGCCGCTCGGGACGCGCCAAGCCGTGACCGCGGATCGCAAGTCGGCATTGACCGGGTCAAACTGCAAACCGAGGACCACGCGGTGATCTACATGGTCACCCGCGATCGCCGGGTGGCGGTCAACCAGATGCTGGTGCGGGCGGCCGAACAGACCTGCCAGCCGATCCGGCCCAGGACGGGCTCGCGGTCAGCACCGCCGGGCCGTCGTCGGTGGTGTGCACCGCGTCGCGAGTCAGCACCGCCCCGACCCCTTCCCGCCAGACATAGCCGGTGAGCGCCAATACCATTCCGGCGTCAAGCCGGTCCTGCGCTGCGCTGCGCGACAGTGCTGGTGTGACCACCGGCGGATCGAATCCCAGCCCGAGCCCGTACGCCACCGGCATCGGCGGTAGCGGCTCCTCGGCAGCGTCATAGGCGGCCAACAGATCGCCCGCCGCGGCGCCGGGGCGGCAGGCCGCAACGAGTTTGCGCCACAACGTGTTCGACCGCTCATACAGTTCCCGGATCGCGGCATTGTCGGCGTCTCCGGCCGGCCAGGTCCGGGCCACCTCGCCGACATAGCCGTCCGCGAGCGCCCCGGCGGCCAAGACCACCAGATCACCGGCTCGCACGCGGCCCTCGCCGTCGCGTCGGCCAGGGTCATCCCGCGACGTCACCCACGCGGCGTCCTGGGTGGCCGGTGTACTCACCCCGCCGGCAGCCATCGCCTCCAGCACCGCACCCGCCAATGTTTTTACGGGCATGCCGGGCTGCAGCTCGGTCAATGCCGCGGCCACACCGTCTTCGGCGACGCGCAGTGCGCTGCTCATCGCTGCCAGCTCCTCGGGCGTCTTGGTCCGACGTGCCGCCTGCATCGCCGACTCCCCGTCGACAAATTCGGCATTCGGAAACGCGAGTGGCAGCAGCTTGGCGAAAGTGGGCGAGAGCGCGTCAATTCCGACCCGGCGCGCCGCCGAAGCGCCGGCGATGTTCTGCAACACCGCGATGAGTGTCATCGGATTCCACGCCAGGCCGTAGAGGTGGTCGTGGTCGATCTCCTCCGGGATGCCCTCGTCGGCGGTGCTGTTGAGGTAGATCTCGCCGGTGGCGCGCACCACGACGCAGACCGGCCCGAACGGTCGTGTGCCGGCGATCCACAATTGCGGTGCGCCGGTCACGTAGCGCACATTGGCCTGACGCCCGAGGACCAGGATGTCGAGGTCGTGAGCCGCCATCTGGGCCAGTGCCCGCTCCCGCCGCGCGTAGCGCAGCGCGCGGTTATCGGGCTGAATCTCAGTCGCCATAAGGCGAATACGGATAGTCGGTCAACGGCAGCCAGCCGTCTTCGGTGATCACCACGATCTCCTCGCTTCGGTAGCCGCCGGTGCCGTCCTCCCACACCACCGGCTCCAGCACCAGCACCATGCCGGGCGGGAAGACGAAGTTGTCGTCGAACTCCTCGCCCAAATCGGTTCCGATCATCGGTGTTTCGGCGGGATAGGTGCCGATGCCGTGGGCCAGATAGAAATGCGGCAGCCACGGCTTTGTGCCACCGTTGGCGGCGATCGCCGCGCGCGCGAGCTCACCTGACGTCGCACCGGCTTTCGTTACGCTGAGCACCGCATCGAGGATCGCCCGCCATTTGTGGAACTGCTCCTGCTGACGGGCGTCGGGCTTTTCACCGACCACCCAGGTGCGGCCGAAGTCCGAGCAGTACCCGGCATAGGTGATGCTGATGTCGGTCCACAGCACATCGCCGTTCGCCAGTTCACGTTCGGAGGTCAGCAGCGGCAGCGCGAGATCGCCGTGAGTGGTCCACACCCCGTCGGCGCGGCGGCTGGGCATCACTTGCCAGATCGCATCCAGGATGTTCGCCGTGGCGCCCAGTTCGAACGACTTACGCACGAAGCGGGCCGACAAGTCGATTTGGCGCACCCCGGGCGCCAGCGCCTGCTGCGTCTCGGCGGCAGCTTCTTCGGTGATCCGGGATGCCCGCCGGATACAAGCGATCTGATCCGGGGTCTTGACCAGCATCGCGGCGTCGACCACGGCGGCGGCGTCAGAGGGCGGACCGCCCGGGAACAGCCGGCCGGTCGCGCGCAGCATCGCGCACGTCATCTCGTCGACCGCCACTGCGGCCCCCGAAGGAACCACCTCGGCGAGCACCTTGGAGAAAAGCTCGACTCCCTCGTCGGATTCGAGGTACAGCGGCCCGTGGACATGATCGGCCGGCAGGTGCGACGCGGCTCCCGCCCGGAACGGCATGAACAGATGCGGGTGCTCGTCGCCGGCCAGCACGATCGCCACCGGGCGCTCCACGTGGGACAGGCCGGCGTCGAGCAGCGGCCAGCTGGCGCCCGTCGCGTACACCACGTTGTTATTCATCAGCAGAACCAGGGCATCGACGCCGCGTTCGGCCATCGCCGCGCGAAGCCGGGCGCTGACCTCGCGGTGCATGCGCGCGTGGTCGGGTTCGTCGGGAATCTCGATCGCCGCGGACGACGGCTGCGCACCTGGGCTCATGTAAAGCCCAAGAAC
>NZ_CAXUCH010000007.1:16598-47278 GCF_964249325.1 uncultured Mycobacterium sp.
CGATGCGTCCGAGGTTGTGCGAACCGACGGTCTCGACGACGGCGGCCAGCGATTTACCCGAATAGCCGAAACTGCTTTCGCAGTGCGGATAATCCGACGACCACATCGCCTTGTCGACGCCGATTTCGTCGATCAGGCTCATGCCAAGCGTCTTGACGATGAACGGGGCCCTCATGTGGGTGGCCCAGTAATAGCGAATGTCATGTTTCCAGGCGATGGTCGCGCATGTGCTGATATGACGCAAGCACGTGTTCGGCATCCTGCACCGAAGATAGGGTCCAGACAATCCCGCCCTCGAACCACCCGATGCGTAGCTTTGGGGTACAGATCGAGAATGCCACCGAAGATGTCAAGGCGTGAATGCCGCGGCGTTGGCATCCACAATCGGCAACACAAGGGACTGCATGACCACCCACACCACAAGCCCCAAGACCATACAGATTCCGGCCTGTGTCGCGGCGTTGCCCCGGACACGGTGCATCCCGAGAAGGAAGGCAACTGGCACTCCGCTTACGAACGCATCGCTGATCCTGCTGAGCGCACCCACAGCCGGACCGAAGCTACGGTCTCGAACTGTAAAACCGCGCGGTCCATGTCGCAGCTGCGCTGGGTGGCGTGTTCTATGATCCGCCGCCGCGCGCGTTCTGTGCTGCGCCACCACCTCCTGGGCGGTTATTTCGCGCTTGGCGCACTCGCTGATGCCTCGGGTGCCACGGCTACGGTGGTCCGCCGGGTCCCATCATGCCGCCGGGTCCCATCATGCCGCCGGGCCGCATCATGCCGCCGGAACCGTCCATCATTCCTTGCATCATCGCGGGCATTCCGTCGCGCACAAACCCGGTAACCTCACGGGCGTGGGCCCGGATGACGTCGGTGAGGGCGGGATGGTTGGAGGTTTCCTCGGCGATTACGCCCGCAGGCGTGAACGTCAACTGGCGGCGGTAACCGCCGGCGTTGCGGAACAGCGTTGGCAGGCTCGGGCTCATACACATGATCTCCGAGCCCTGGTCAACATGGGAGTACATGCTGGACACATGTGCGTGCAGTTTCGCAGCGAGATCGGCAGCGTCTGACTCGGTGGTGGTGCGCACGCCGCCGGGGATCTCCTCGACCGTGCGCCTGATCTCGGTGTGTCGGTTGAACATTTCCATATAAAGACCCATGTCCGACCCACTGGCACCCATCATGCCGCCGCCGTCGGTCAGGCGGATGCCCAGTACCGGTGAACCAAGAATGCCGCGCAGCGCGTACCCGATACCCACAACCGCGCCCGCACCGAGCGCAGCCAGCGCCGCCCTCCGAGTGACTCTAGCCATATGACGACCTCCTGGGCACCTCGATCAGGTGTCGACGGGAATGACCTTCTTGATCACCCGGTACTCGCGTAACTAGATCAGGTGGCGGTGATATTCGTCGTGGTCTATTTCGTCGCGGGCCAATGCGGGCCGCCCGCACGGTTTCAGCGCCGGTAGAACCGGTGCCCGTTAGGGCAGGCGGATCGCTTCGCCGCCTGCTGGCAACGCGGAACGCAAGGACCATCGCGGTGAGGACGACAACCCACAACACCATCATCGCCGGAATATTCACGAGCACGCCGCACCAACCCCAGAGAGCAGCTCCGCTGTGCCACGCCGTCATCGCATTGCTCCCAGCCCTCGTTACCCGACGAAATCCAGACCAGACCCTACCCCACCCCAGGTGGGGTAGGCTACTATGGAACCGTTACGTATTTGGCAGGGGTCATGGGCAAAGAATTGACGGCAAAGAAACGGGAAGCGCTGAACCGGCTGAAGACGGTTCGGGGCCATCTCGACGGGATCATTCGGATGCTGGAGTCCGACGCGTACTGCGTGGACGTGATGAAGCAGATCTCAGCGGTTCAATCCTCGCTGGAGCGGGCGAACCGAGTGATGCTGCACAACCACTTGGAGACCTGCTTTTCCACGGCGGTGCTCGATGACCGCGGGCAAGCGGCTATTGACGAGCTGATTGACGCCGTCAAGTTCACACCGGCACTGACCGGTCCGCAGGCACAGCTCAGCGGTGTCGCGGTCGGTGAACCTGCCGCTGAGACGGCGGCGGCAGGGAGCCCGGTATGACGCCCGCGAGATTCTCGGTCGGCCAGGCGGATGCCACCTCAGCATCGACACCGACGCCCATGCACATGGTCAGCTGTACTTCTTCGGCTACCGCACCCAGTGCGTCTTGGGCGCCCGATGTGGCGGCCGGCCGGGTTCTGAATACCCCCGGAGGATCGGTTGGTGGCGTGGAGTTCGCGTGGCTCACGCATCGGTCTGGTCCGCGTCGTCGAACACGGGGAGCACTGTACGAGCAGCCACAGACACCTTGTGACGGGTAACGATGCGAAGGGAGCATTCGAGATGATCTGGCATGGAGTCGTGCGGAAAGCGGCGCCAAAGGTGGTGCCCCACCTGGTGGCTTTTGCGGCGTATGAGGCGCTACACCAGGCGGTGACGAAGGTGCCGTGGCGAGAGGCCACAGTTAGCGCCATGGCCTGTGGTGTCCGCGGTGTCCGCAAGGCTGAGAAGAGCACGGAGCGGGCTCGACTAACGGCCGCCGACATGTTCGCCGAGGCCATAGAGCGCAGCGGGGAAGTTCCACCGTCGGCGGCGGAGGAGGAAGTTCCACCCTCGGCGGTGGCCGAGGAGAAAGCTCCACCCCGGCGGCGGCGTACTACGGAGACCAGTGACCACTGATGCTGAGCACTGAGGCTCGCCGGGATGCCGGGCTCACCGTTGCATCCGATGCGGCGGGGCGAATGCGGGTCAACACGAACGGGTTTGGTATCGACGGGGTGCAGGCCGTCGCGATCGAGGAGGCGGTCGGCAAGCTGACCGGTGTGCGCGCCGTGCGTGTCTACCCGCGGACGGCATCGGTGGTGATCCGGTATTTGCCCGCCCTTTGCGACACAGCTGCCGTCTTGTCGGCAATCACCGATGCGCAGCACAGTCCTGCCGCGTCGGTGACCGCGCGTGCCCCGCGCTCGCCGGATATCGGCAACGGCGGCATAGTGGGCAAAGTCATCGGCGGGATAGGGCGGACGCTATTGGGTCTGCGCGGCGACGTGCCAGACCATCCGCCAGAGATTGAGAGGCTGCGTGAGGCACTAGCTGGTATTGGTTACCACCTCGAACCAGCAAGCCCGAACCAGCCCGCCCCGGGCGAGGAGAATAGGCGCGAGCGGCGCAAGTGGCTGCGACGGGTATGGCTGGCCTGGCCGCTGGGCCTGCTGGTATTTGGCGCGACGACGTTTTTCGGCGCTTACCCGTGGGCGCGGTGGTTGGCCTTCGCCGCGACGGTGCCCGTGCAATTCGTCGCCGGGTGGCCGTTTCTCCAGGGGGCGGCGCAGCGGGCACGGCAGCGGACCGCGAATATGGACACGCTGATCGCGCTAGGCACATTGACCGCCTTCAGCTACTCCACGTATCAATTGTTCACCGGTGGACCGCTGTTCCTCGACACCGCCGCGTTGATCATCGCAGCCGTGGTGTTAGGCCGCTATTTCGAGGCCAGGGCCAACGGCAAGGCGCGCGAGGCGATCAGCAAGCTGCTCGAGCTGGGTGCCAAGGAAGCCCGGCTACTCGTCGACGGCCAGGAGGTCCTCGTCCCGGTCGACCAGGTGCAAGTCGGGGACCTGGTGCGGGTACGGCCCGGGGAGAAGATCCCGGTCGACGGTGAGGTTATCGACGGCCGGGCCGCCGTCGATGAGTCGATGCTGACCGGCGAATCCGTCCCGGTCGAGAAAACCGGGGGTGACCATGTCGCCGGGGCAACGATCAACGTTGACGGTGTGCTGACCGTGCGCGCCACCGCCGTCGGGGCGGACACCGCGCTGGCGCAGATTGTGCGCCTGGTTGAGCAGGCACAGGGCGGCAAGGCCCCGGTGCAGCGGATGGCGGACAGGGTCTCGTCGGTGTTTGTGCCCGCCGTCATGGGTGTGGCGGTCGTGACGTTCGCGGGGTGGGCGTTGATCGCCGCCAACCCGGTGGCCGGCATGACCGCCGCGGTCGCGGTGCTGATCATCGCGTGCCCGTGTGCACTGGGCTTGGCCACCCCCACGGCGATCATGGTCGGCACCGCCCGCGGCGCGGACATGGGGATTCTGATCAAGGGCGGCGAGGTGCTGGAAGCGTCAAAGAAGATCGACACGGTGGTGTTCGACAAGACCGGCACCCTGACCCGCGCCCAGATGCGGCTCACCGATGTCATTGCCGACCACCGGCAGAATCCTGATCAGCTGCTGCGGGTGGCCGCCGCAGCCGAGTCGGCCTCCGAACACCCCATCGGCGCGGCGATCGTCGCCGGTGCGAAAGAGCGGGGGCTGGAGATTCCGGCTGCCACGGCGTTCGCCAACGTAGCGGGGCACGGAGTACGGGCCGACATCGACGGTCAGCCCGTGTTCGTCGGGCGGCGCAAGCTTGTCGACGAGCACGATGTGGTTTTGCCTGACCACCTCGCTGCCGCGGCGGCGAAGCTGGAAGAGCGGGGCCACACCACGGTGTTCGTCGGCCGCGACGGCCAGGTTGTGGGTGTGCTTGCGGTGGCTGACACCGTCAAAGACGACGCAGTCGACGTGGTCCGTCAGCTGCACGCGATGGGTCTGCAGGTGGCGCTGATCACCGGTGACAACGCCCGCGTGGCGGCCACGATCGCCAAGCAGGTAGGCATCGACCGAGTGCTGGCCGAGGTGTTGCCGCAGGACAAGGTGACCGAGATTCGGCGGCTGCAGGACGAGGGCCGGAGGGTCGCGATGGTTGGCGATGGCGTCAACGACGCTCCCGCCCTGGTACAGGCCGATCTAGGCATCGCGATCGGCACCGGTACCGACGTGGCCATCGAGGCCTCCGACATCACGCTGATGTCCGACCGGCTCGACGGCGTCGTTCATGCGATCCAGCTGTCGAGGCGCACCCTGCGCACGATCCATCAGAACCTAGGTTGGGCCTTCGGCTACAACACCGCCGCGATCCCCCTCGCCGCGCTCGGCTTGCTCAACCCGGTCATCGGAGGCGCGGCGATGGGGTTCTCCTCGGTCAGTGTGGTGAGCAACTCGCTGCGGCTACGCCGCTTCGGCCGCGCCGCCTGACGGCAGTGCCGGACAGCAAGACTGTCTTGATCACTATAGTTGCCCTATCCGCAGATGCGCAGGCGCAATTGGTTTTTCGTGTTGGGCAGCCCGGTGCGGCCGAACGCCTTGACCAGCTTGGCGTCTATCCCGTTTTTGTCTTTGTCCTGCGCTGGCTCAGTCTCGATAGCTTTTGCTTAGTAAAGGGTAGGCTAGCTCAAATGCGAGATAGCGTGGCGCGGAACATGATAGCCATACCCGCAGCCATCGCCGCCTGAGCGAGGTTACCCAGCGAGCTGCACCCGGTCGCCTCGTGCTTTCGCTCTCTGAAGTACTTGTATATCCAGAAAGCGGCCGCGATCGCGAAGCTGACGGTACCGAACCAGTTCACTACGGTGAACCATACGGGCGACCCGCTGCTTGCCGGCATGTTCATCTCAGCCATTTCGGTGCCCGGCATCGACATACCCGGCTGAGTTTGGTGTGGAGTGCTTGATCGGAGCGGGAGCAAATGACCATTCATGATGGCATACAGCCAGGCCGTCGCCAGCATCATCAGGCCGTGATATCCGAACAACCACCACCGGGCTGTCGTTCGGGCCGCAACGGCGGCCATCGTCACAAAACCCATGGCCGCCAGCAGGAAAAACACTACCAGTCCGGTCGTGGGAAACTCTGCGCCCCGGGGCCAGGCCATCACCGCCATCGCAACTGACATCACCAGATGCAACCCGTTGTTGACGACGAAGGTCCACGGTCGGCGTTTTGTGACGATCGCTAGACCAGAATCCGCGGCGCCCAGCACCCACAGTGCGGTGACCACCCAACGAAGCATCAGGTCATGAATCATGCGAGGCTCGGCCGCTCAGATCAGGCAAGTCACAATTGCTTCCGGGTTCGGGATCGATAGCCGTATAAGACTATGCACGCCACGACTAGCAGGTCGACCTGGCAACCTAAAGTCCTCCACCACGGCGTCCTCTACGACATTCTTTCGTGGCGGCGGACCCGAGTGGGAGCGAACGGTAGCCACACGGCGAGCCGTTTACGTCTACCGGTCCACCAGCCGGATGATGACGAGCAGCGCCCAGGGTGCCGCATAGCTGCGACCACCGCCACCTCCGCGCCACCATCACAATGTTGTGATTGCCGCCTTCGTCACGGCCTTTTGCTAGTGGTAATGGGTAAGGCCCGCACAGATCATCCCACCGAGCCGCACGCACCCGGCTCACCATCGAGCCGCACACCCGCGTCAAAACCCATCAAAACTCGTGCATGCGGCTCACACAGTGATAGCGCTATTGCATTGGCCCGCAAGGGCGCGAACAGCCGAATGCGGGCATCCTCGACTCTAACGTCGCTCTATCCGCAGATTCGCGTGTCAGCCCAGCCGGATTCACAGCTGACCGTTGAGCCCCAATCCCGTTATGCTACAGCTTGTTTCGTAAATTAGGCCCCGTGCGGGGCCAGCGCTGCCCGCACATTGTGACCGGCCAACATGCCCCCTAGTAGGTGCGCTAGAGCCGACGTGGTGCCCAACCGCGGACCCATCACCGGCTCAGCGTCGGGCCAAGCTGCGCCGCCGGCCCGTCGGCGGCGGTGATCTCATGATCGGCTTCGGCACGGCGGATCACCTGCGCCACGTTGACTGTCGAAGTTTCGTGTGCGGAAATGGTCATTACGCCTCGACGCTAGCCGAATTGCTATCACCTGCGTTGCGTCAGATTTTTCGACGGCAGAATCTCGGGACTGACCATCGGTGACATGTGAGGCCCAAGCGTTCAAGCGGGGTTGCCCTGGCCACCGCGGCGCAGCGCTTGACCTTGCCCTTAGGGCAAGGCCTACCGTTACGGTGGAACCTTGCCGCCGGGGAAGGGATCACAAATGGGGAACGCCGTACAAGAACGAAGTCCTGTGGCGCACACCGTTGGTTCCGCCGCCAAAGCCATCGGGGTCTCCGCCGACATCGACCGCGCCCTCGCCGACCTGCGCGCCCTGCGCACCACCCTGGCCGCTGCGCTACACAGAGCGCGCGGTGATCAACGCCGCGGACAGCCTGCCACCGTGTGCCGCATTATCGAAAGCGCAACCGATAGCGAGGACCGAGTCGGACGTGAGTGAATCCTGCTGGGTGCATGGCGGATTCGTCACAATCCGGGTTCGCGCGGATGTATCAGCGGGTCAGCGCAGAATCGGAGCGGCGGCGAACGGCGAAGCATCGCGACCGGGTACTAGCCGTGTTAACCGGCCAGCTACATGAAGTCGATTTTTGCTGACATACGGTCGGCTTTCGCTCGCCTGAACACTCTTCACATCGTTGCCGGAGCTACGTCTAGTAACCCGACCACGCAAGCGCCGGCAACCCATCGGCGGCTGCTGGAATCACCCCAGGCGTCGGAGCCACCGTGGTCTGCCAACGCCATTGCTTCCAGCTAGGGAGCCGCGTGCTTTAACGTGATAACGCGTGGGCGGCCTCGTATTCATATGCAGTTTTGTTATGGGGTTGGACACCGAAGGTGCTGCTGCGGCACCCCATTCGCGCAGACGTAGTACGCATTGGAATCGGCGGGATCCCGCACTTACTGGACCTCTGCGGGGTCAGCGGGGTGCCGCGCGCCCTTCTAGTTCCTCGTCACACTGACGGTGCACACGAACAAGATCACCCCGCCACCACTGATCAGTCAGATCGCACAACGGAAATTCGATGCCGTCAGCTTCACCTTCGCACCGGCCGTAGCGGCAGCTGGCACGTGCGCGCGAAATGGATATCCGGGCCCAGCTGCTCGACGGGCTGCGCTCCGATGCGCATTGTCCGCTGGCATTTGATCTGACACATCGATGAGAACGGCACACCGCTTGACCTTGCCGTAGGGGCAATCATTAGGTTGGGCTGGTCTTGTCCTGGAAGGGGTGTCGGTATGTCACGACGTCCTCGGCGATCGTTTACTCCTCAGTTCAGGTTCAGGCCGCACATCGTGTCATTGACGGGCATGAGCGAGTCGCTGATGTTGCGCGCCAGCTGGATCTGCATGAGAGCCTGCTGCAGACTTGGGTGCGTGATGAGCGTTGGCGAATGGCCCAGGCCGGCGCTGCAGCCAGGGCGTGTTGCCGTCCCAACTGCGCACCCGGCTCGGCTGACGAGAGGCGTTGAGCTCCAAAGCTTTCGGCGGCGGCGCCAACGGGCATTCCAGGCCCGCTCCATCGGGAAGTCCGGGATGTCGGCTGCGATCCGATCCAGGCTATTGGTCATGGCGTTCTTTGCGTTACTCGACCCACGCGCTGCGATGGCGCGCACCGGTGCCTGCCACAGCCCGGCGATCGCGCCGATGAGTCCTTCCGCTGCCAGCGGCCACGGCGACCGCGACCGCGGCCCGTCTTCGGCCAAACCGCCTTCGTGTTCGGCGCGGGTACGCATCAAAAGGTTGCCGGCCATCACCATCCGTTCGAAGCGCACCCGCTTCGGCAGGTCGGGAAGGCACCGGTTGATTCCGTGGAGCGTCTGCACCAGCTGCGGTGAGGACAACGCATCCTTGGTCACCACCTCCCGGTAGGCGGCGTCAGCCATCGCCTGCGCCGCGAAGCGCGCATACCAGCTGGGATTGCCGAGCTGAGCCAAGTGATCGGTGAGGGGCCGCACCAGGCAGCCCACCTAGTCACGCAAGTCGGTCGACTCACCGACCTCGGCAAGCATTTGCGCCCGCAGCTGCTCGATCGGCAGCCGGTGCTTGCTTTCGATGGCGCGCAGCAGGTCCACAGATTAAATCAAGCGGTTTATTAGCAGGCGCCGGGATGCGGCTCAAGCCGGTACGACAGGATGTGCTCGTGTTCGGGCTTGTCGTCGTCGTTGCGCTGGTTGCCACGGTGATCGTGGGAACGGTTCTGGGCAAGCGCTACCGAGTCGGTCCGCCGGTTTTGCTGATCCTGCTGGGCGCGCTGCTGGGGCTGATACCCCGTTTCGGCCAGACCCACCTCGATGGGGAACTCGTGCTGCTGCTGTTCCTGCCGGCGATCCTCTACTGGGAGAGCATGAACACCAGCTTTCGCGAGATCCGCGCGAACCTGCGCGTCATCGTCCTGATCAGCGTCGGCCTGGTGATCGCCACCGCGGTGGCGGTGTCGTGGACGGCGCGCGCGATGGGGATGGAGTCACACGCCGCGGCGGTCCTTGGCGCTGTGCTGTCCCCGACCGACGCTGCTGCCGTAGCCGGCTTGGCCAAGCGGTTGCCGCGCCGGCCGCTGACCGTGCTGCGCGCCGAGAGCATCATCAACGACGGCACCGCGCTTGTCCTGTTCGCCGTGACCGTCGCGGTCGCGTCCGCCAGCCCTGCGATCGGTCCGGCGGCCCTGGTCGGCCGGTTCGTCGGCTCCTATCTCGGAGGTATCGCCGCCGGGCTGCTGGTCGGCTGGACGGTGGCACTGTTGCGCCGCCGACTCGACGCGCCGCTCGAAGAGGGGGCCCTGGGCATCCTGACCCCGTTCGCGGCGTTCCTGATGGCCCAGAGCATTCGCTGCAGCGGTGTCGTTGCGGTACTGGTGGCTGCCCTCGTGCTGACCTATGTCGGGCCGCGGGTGATCCGGGCCCGCTCTCGGTTGCAGTCGTTCGCGTTCTGGGACATGTCGACGTTTCTGATCAACGGCTCGCTGTGGGTGTTCGTCGGCGTGCAGATCCCGGGGGCGGTGCGGGGCATATACAAAGTCGACGGCGGACTTCGCCGCGCCGCGTTGCTGGCCCTGGCAGTCATCGGCGTCGTCATCGTGACCCGGTTCGCCTGGATGGAAATCACCACCGTCTTGATTCGGGGTTTGGACCGCCGCGCGGTGCAGCGTGCGCGCCGCGTCGACTGGCGCCAGCGCACCGTATCCAGCTGGGCGGGATTCCGCGGGGCGGTGTCGCTTGCCGCGGCGCTGGCCGTCCCCCTGACCACTCGCAGCGGCGCCCCATTCCCGGACCGCAGCCTGATCATCTTCGTCGTGTCAGCCGTGATCCTGGTGACCGTTTTGGTGCAAGGCAGCACGTTGCCTCTGGTCGTTCGGTGGGCCCGGATGCCCGAAGACGCCAGGCACGCAGCGGAACTGCAACTGGCCCGCACGCGCAGCGCCGAAGCGGCCCTGGAAGCGTTGCCGCAGGTCGCCGGCGAGCTCGGGGCGAGCCCGGAGCTGCTGAGGCGTCTGCAAAAGGAATACGAAGAGCAGGCCGCGCTGGTCATGGCCAATGCCGACAGCGCGGCGCCCAACGACGCCGCCGAGCGCAACGACCTGATCCGGCAGGTACGCCTTGCGGTGCTTCAACACCGACGCCGTGCCGTCACCGAGCTGCGCGACCAAAACCGCATCGACGACATCGTCCTGCGCGAGCTGCAAGCCGAGATGGACCTCGAGGAGGTGCAGCTGCTCGACCCCGCCGACGCCGATTAGCGGCAGTCCGCCGAATGCCCGAGTAATCAGCTGGGCCAGAAGGCGAGCTGCTGCCAGGCGATGCGGTTATAGTTGCTCGGCGTCGCGGGGCGCGGCGATCCCGCTGAACAGGAGGGCCCGGAAATGAGGACTTCCTTGATCGCGATGGCCGGAATCACCGCGACAGCGGTGCTGGTGGGTGCTTCGGCCGGCTGCGCGAGCCATTCGAAGTCGAAGCCCGCGAGTCCAACCGCCTCGAGCAGCACCACCACCACCAGCCACAGCTCAGCGACCGCACAACCGAGCGGTTACGCGCGGCTGCTGATCAGCGCCGCAGACATCAAGGCACCGGTGACCTTCAAACCCAGCCCGCCGATAGAGAACCCGAATGGCAAGCCCGGCGCCGCAACGACCTTCAGCGACGACGACAGCACCCACGTCATCCACGACACCATCGAGGTCCTGCCGGACCCCGCCGCGGCTGCGAACGCGCTTAACGCGGCGAAGGCCGCGCCCCCCGGCGGCATCACCGGAAAGCCTGTCCAGGCGAACATCGGCACCGGCGGCGTGACGATCTCGGGGGACGCACGAGATAAATCCAAGGGCGTGACCGTGTTGCTGTTCACCGAGGGCAGGGCGCTTGTCACCCTCCAATTCGACGGCCCCGCCGGCGTGCCTGCGCCGCCGGATTTCATCAACGGCGTCGGGAAAAAACAAGACGCCGCGATCAAGAAGGGAATTCCCGCCTAGCCCTCAGGCGGCGGTAGATCCGCAGGTTCCAGGGGATACACGTGCCGATGGATGAGCGCAATGTGCTGGGCGGCGCGCTGGAACCGTGCGGCACGGACCCAGTCACCGGCTTCTACCGGGACGGCTGCTGCTCGACTGGCCCAGAGGACCTCGGCCTGCACACCATCTGCGCCGTGGTGACCGCCGAGTTCTTGCGACACCAGCGCTCGATCGGCAACGATTTGGTGACGCCGAGGCCGGAGTACTTGTTCCCCGGCCTCAGGCCGGGCGACCGCTGGTGCGTCACCGCGAGGAATTGGCTTTTGGCCTACCACGACGGCTGCGCTGCCCCGGTGGTGTTGGCCTCGACCCATGAGCGGACCCTCGCTGTGGTGTCCGTGGAGGCGCTGCGCGAGCACGCCGTCGACGTGCCCGACGATCTGGGCGATCTGTAAAGCTTCCGAGTCCGAACTGGTCGTCGACCATGTCGAGCCAGATCTGCGTTAGCCCTCCAGCGCCTTGGCGCACGCGTCGAGGATCGCCTGGAAGCTGGAAGTGAGCAGTCGCCGGGTGACCGCTTCGAGCACTTTGCCTCCCGCGTACGCGGGATGGGTGTAGTTGCTTCGCCAGTCGACATGGGTGCCGTCGCCGGATGGAGTGAAACTCAGTGTGCCGCCCTCGTGATTGAACGGCGGGAACGAGCGGACGATCAGATACGAGTAGCTGCGCGGCCGATCGAAGGCCGTGATCTCTTCGCGGAACCAGGTGCCAACTCCGCGCACCTCCCGCAGCGCGCCGACGGCAGGCCCCGGCACGCCTTGCGCCCAACCGGCCTTGAGCACCAGCGGCGCGGCGGCCAAACTGCCTGGGTCGGCCAGCCAGTCGAAGACCTGTTCCGGGGATGCGGCAATTGTGCGCTCGACGTGAAGCTCGATCATGAGTTTCCTACCGTAGCGAATCCGGGAAGGCTGGTGCGCTGGCCGGCGCTCCTCGGGCCACCACGACCGGCATCGATGTCGATGCATCGGTGCGCAAGATCGTGTGCACGACGTCGATGAGGTCCTCGACCGGCATCAGCTTGCCGGGCATGCAGCCACGCGAAACCCACAGCGGGTAGGCCTGTTTGGCCAGCTCGAGATCCCAGCCGCTGCTCATTCCCGTTTGGCCGTCACCCTCGCCGCCGGGGCACTCCCCGACGATGAGGCACGTGAAGCCGATGCCGGGATGCTCGGCTCGCCACGCCTCCACGAGTCTCTCCAGCGCTGCCTTGCTGACGCCGTAGGCGCCCAGGCCCGGCCACGGCAGCCCGAAAGTGCCTGCGTCAGAAGAAAGGTAGACCGCCTTGCCCGCCGACGCCGTCAGGTGCGGCACCGCTGCGGCAGTCGCCAAAGCAGCGCCTATGACGTTGGTGTCGAAGATCCGCCGCCAGGTTTCGGCGTCGGTATCGACCATGCGAACGAGCGGCCCGATGGCTGGGGTGTACACGAGGTTGTCGATGCCGCCAAGCGCGTCGGCGGCCTCGATGACCGCCGACCGGCACGACGCCTCGTCGGTGACGTCGCATTGGATGGCGGTCGCGCCGTGTCCGGCGTCCTTTGCCGCGGCTTCGATACGCTCCCGGCGCCGGGCGAGAAGGGCGACCTGATCGCCGCGCTGCGCCAGCCCGACCCCGATGCAGCGCCCGAGCCCACTCGAGGCGCCGATCACCACCGTCCGTGACATTTCCGCCCTCTCTTGTAACGAGCCGCTGCAGGCACAGCGTATCGGCCATCGGGCGGACACTCGCGTCGGGCGTGCGGGCCCCTCAGTACGGTGGGGCATATGAAGTATCTGGATGTCGAGGGAGTCGGGAACGTCAGCAGGATCGGGCTGGGCACGTGGCAGTTCGGCTCGTTCGAATGGGGCTACGGAGACAGTTACGCCTCGGGTGCCGCCCGTGACATCGTCCAGCGCGCCCTCGCCTTGGGGGTGACGCTGTTCGATACCGCCGAGATCTACGGGCTTGGCCGCAGTGAACGGATCCTCGGCGAGGCACTCGGTGACAAGCGCGCCGAGGTTGCGGTGGCGAGCAAGATCATGCCGGTGGCGCCGTTTCCTCCCGTGGTCAAGCAACGTGCCCGCGCCAGTGCACGGCGACTGCAGCTCGATCGCATCCCGCTCTACCAGATCCACCAGCCCAACCCGGTCGTTCCGGATTCGGTGATCATGCCCGGGATGCGCGAACTGCTGGACAGCGGCGTCATCGGCGCGGCCGGCGTCTCCAACTATTCGCTGTCACGTTGGCAGAAGGCGGACGCTGCGCTCGGGCGTCCGGTCATCAGCAACCAGGTGCATTTCTCGCTCGCGCATCCCCAGGCGCTCGACGATCTGGTTCCGTTCGCGCAGCGCGAGAACCGCATCGTGATCGCCTACAGTCCACTGGCGCAGGGACTGCTGGGCGGCAAGTACAGCGTCGAGAACCGGCCCGGTGGTGTCCGCGCGGTCAACCCGCTTTTCGGTACGGAAAACCTGCGCCGGATCGAGCCGCTGCTCCAGACGCTGCGCGACGTCGCCGCCGAGGTCGACGCCAAGCCGGCACAAGTGGCGCTGGCCTGGCTGACCAGCCTGCCGGGCGTCGTCGCCATTCCCGGGGCGTCGAGCGTCGAGCAACTCGAGTTCAACGTGGCCGCCGCCGATATCGAGTTGAGCCCCCAGGCCCGCGACGCGCTCACCGACGCGGCGCGCGCCTTCCGACCAGTCCCGGCCAGGCGCTTCCTCACCGATATGGTCCGCGAGAAACTCGGACGTCGCTGAACGGTGGCACAATTCCAACCTCTGTATCTGCTGGCGGACAGTCAACTGTTGTTCTGGCAACAGCGGGACCGACTGCTTCTCGAGGCAGCCCTCGATGGATTGCCTCCGGATGGACCACTTCGCGCGGCATACATCGGTGCGTCCAATGGGGATCGTCCGGAGTTTTACGACATCTTCGAAGCGGCGATGGATGCGATTGGAATCACCAACCGTCGCATGGTCGATTCGTCGTTCGGTCCAGACGACCGTGCCTTCTTAGAGAGCGCCCAGCTGATTGTGCTCGCGGGTGGCGATGTGCGTCTTGGCTGGACCACGTTTGAGAAAACCGGCATGAAGGACGTGATCGAGAACCGATACGCCCGCGGCGCCGTCCTGGTAGGGGTTTCAGCCGGTGCAGTTCAGCTCGGACGGTATGGGATCGTCGAGACACCCGAATACCCCACGACCGAGCTGATCGAAATGTTCAAGCTCGTGCCCGCGGTTATCGATACCCACGACGAGGGGGGCGAGTGGGCGCGGCTGTCGCGCACGATTCGGTCGCTGGATGGGGCGGCCATCGGGCTGGGAATTCCATCCGGTGGCGGAGTCATCGTGCACGCGGACAGCACCATCGAGCCTCTGCGGCGTCCGGCGCACGAATTCCGATTCGAGGACGCTCGCGTTATCCATTCTTTGTTGTGCGCCGACGACGGCAACTAGAGCTAGCCTCGGCGCGGTGGCCATCAACGGATTGGCAAGAGCTGGGACCCGACCAGTGTCGCCGATCCTGGATTAGACGAAGTCCGATCCGCCATCGACGTTTACGGTTGCACCAGTGACGTATCCGTTGCGGCGAGAAGCCAGATACGCCGTAATGGATGCGACTTCCTCGGGTAAGCCGGCCCGCCCCAGGTCGCATGGTTGATGAAAGTTGGCGTCGATCCACGTCATCACATCTTCGGGATTGGTCGCGTCCAGGTTGTCGGCAGCGAGGATATCCCTGAGGTTCTCGGTGAAACTAGCAGTGACGATGGTCCCAGGGCATATGCAGTTGACCAAAATGCCGTCTTTGGCAAGGCTTCTCGACAAATTCTTCGTGACGCTGCTCAGCGCCGCTTTGGATGCCGTGTACCCGACGATCCGCGGATTCTGCCGTTGAATCGAATGTGCTGACAGCGTCACGATGCGAGCCCATTCCGCTGCGCGCAGCATGGGTAGCGCTGCACGAATGGACCGCACTCCTGACATGGTGCCGAGCGTAAACGCCATTTCCCAGTCCGCGTCGTCCATTTGCTCGAAGTAGCCATCCGCCGGTCCGATCGTGTGGACGAGGCTGTTCAGTTGGCCCCAACGGTCGGATACCTCGGCGAAACCAGCTGCGATCGAGTCGGCATCGGACATGTCGACGCTTATCCCGACAGCCTCGGGCGCCCCCGCCGACTTCAGTAATTCAACGGCCACATCCAGTGCAGCTCTATTGCGCGCCATGACAGCGACGCTGGCGCCCTCGGAGGCCAGTGTCTGCGCGATTGCCAACCCCATCCCCTTACTACCGCCGGTGACAACGGCTTTAGCGCCAGCCAAACCTAGATCCACTGTTTCCTCCTGCTAGCCATGCTGACGATCAGCGGCTTGTGTGAGTCCCTTTTTTGGTGATGAATCCGACCGTGCCGCCAGAACCGCAGCGACGCTCTTTGGCGCCACCCCTAAGCCGCGCAGACAGGTCTGAAGAACTTGTCTGCGGACCTCGCCGGGGTCGCCATCTCCCGCTACCCATTCTCTTTCGATGCATGCCCACACCGCGCCCTGAATGATCTGCGCGCTGGTCTGTGGGTCTATGTCGTTAAACACGCCGTCGTTCAAGCCTCGGTTAAGCTCCTCTACGAGCGGCGCGAGCATCTCGTTAAAAGCCGCGAGGACCAACGGCGGCGAGGCGAACATCAGCGATTGCGCTTCCACCGATAGTTGGCGCAGTTCGGATTTGATGTTCGGGTCAAAGGCTAGATCCAGCCTGCCGTCGATCCAGGCCGCAACCGCATCAACCGGTGTGGGCGAACGTCGCATCTTTCGCCGCAGTCGCCGTTTCTCGGCGCGCGCCGCCTCCAGGAAAAGTGCTGCTACGAGTTCGTCTTTGGACGCAAAATGCCGGTAGAAGGCACGCGTCCCCAGGTGGCATCGCTTGAGAACACTCGCGACATTTAACGCGCGGACTCCTTGTTCACGCGCTATCTCCACCGCCGCGGCCACAATGCTGTTACGCACGGCAGGTTCGGGGCTGAGCTTGTCGCGCCGTCGCCGCGGGCGGTCGTCGTCATCAAGGGCGGGTTTGGTCACCGATCAGGCTGTCGCGTCGTAGGTGGCGAGGTAGTCGGCGAAGCTAGCACGAACCCGGTCGGGTGTCAGTCCGTAATCGGAGAGTGTGTATTGATGGACACCGCGGTCGCCGGGCTTGTGATGCTTCGCCCATTGCTGGACCGCGGACAAAGTGGCGTCGCTGAATGTCAGACCGAGCTTGCGGTAAGCACCTTCAAGTGTGCCCACCGGATCGTTCTGCAGGTCGGCAAAAGAGACGTCGGCGAAACGGTTATCGCCGACCCGCTGACGAAATGACATTGCACGCCGAATCCCTTCACTCCAACTCGCAAGCTGTTCGGCACCCAGCTCTTGGGCGTCGTCGTGGTCACTGCTCCAGCTGCGCACATACTTAATGAGGCTGCACACAGACGCCATCACCTTGGCCGGATCGCGATGGCTCCACATGAATTTCGCGTCGGGATAGGCGGCGATCAGCGCGTCGAGAGCGAAAACATGCACCGGCGTCTTGAGATGCCACAGGTTTGGTTTGCAGTGCCACTGCAAGAGCTTGAGCACCTTGCGGTGGAACACGTAGGTCTCACCCATATCGCAATTCATCAGCCAGGCCACATAACTCGGGACGCGGACCACACCGTCAAAATGGAAGGTGCGGAAGCTCATTCCCATCAAATCCTGACACTCGGTGGCCGCGGTCGCCTCCGAGTTGTACAGCGTCTTCATCAACGGAAACATCTCGTAGAGCATTTGGATGCCCGCTTCAGCCTGCGCAATACGCGGGTCGGTGTGCTGAGTGGCGGCCTCGGGCGGCGGTGTCGGCTGCTGCGATTCCCATGTCCGCAGCGACCGAAACTGTGGATCGGCGGCCACCAGCTGGCTCAACGCCGTTGTCCCGGTTCGTGGGAGGCCTATGACGAAAACCGGTCCGGCAATCACTTCGCCATCGATCTCCGGGTGCTGCTTGTAGGTGTCCACGATCTTGAGGCGCTGGATGAGGGCATTGCTGATGGTGGCGTGCTGAATGACTCGGCCCATGTCATTGAGATTCGCTTCGGTGTTCAACGCCTCAACGGTGCGTTCCAAACCCTCGCGGTAGTACGGCGATCCGAAGTCGTCCAGGCCGGTTGCCTTGCGGGCTCCTTCTTCTAGTTCGTCGGCGGAGAAGGTCATCGACGGAACCTCTCATGGACCGCGCGTCGTCGGGCTTGAAGAATCGAGCGTCGTTCCGTAGGCGTGACCATCTTCGTGTCAGCGGGCAGCGCCGTGGTGATTTCGTCAAACTTCACCAGCCGAGCGATAGGTGTTGGCGCAGTCTTGGTTCGCACGCAGCGCAAGATCATCGCGCCGTTGGTATGGCCCGCTGTGTCCAGCCAGTTTGCCACCCCAGGGTCACGCGCAGAAATCACCACGCGCACTTGCCCATCGGAGTCCACCACCGCCTGATGACCGTTTAAGCTGGACTGGTGGCGCCCATAGTGAATGGTCTCCCACCACGGATTGCCCAGTGAATAACTCCAATAGACACCTTCGGGTGGCTCGACCTCCAGGATGAGGGCTTCGTCGTGTTCAAGTGCCCAGCGGCCAATCACCGGACGGTTTTCGGCGGCCGCGCCTATCGCACTGAGGTCGCTGCCCGGCAAGAAGCCGTTCGACGGGGGCGCCTCGCCGAATTGGAGAAAGAACTGAAGGTTCGCCTGGACGAAATCACCCAGCGCGACAAGTTGCCGAGGCACAGCGGCAGTGAGATCGATGGACCAGGCATTCGTGGCGGCAGAACCACCGATCCGCTCGATCTGCAACGCAGACGGTACCTCGGTCTCCCAGTCGTAGAAGAAGTGCCGAATCGTCAAGGTCGGATGGTCGCCCTCGATCCGCATCCAATTGCCTGGCCGCTCATCGGCAGAAACGGTGACCTCAAAGTTCCCGTCCGCGTCCACTTCGAGCTCGTCGACGAGCGCATTGCTCGTCGACGAGATGCCGTTCATTGTCTGCAGGCCGACATAGCGTGCTGTTCCGCGGTTGCCGAATACCCGGTAAATTTGGTCGCCGCTCAACGCTGCGCCGGTATACAAACCGTCCGGGCATTCCATCCCCCAGGTGATGACGTCATCAGTGCTCGTAGCGGTAACCGCGAGGATGGGATCGGGGTCGACGCGCAAAGCCGCATCGACGCCGGCCGCCAACAGCACCAACAGATGGCGCATGCCCGATGCCAGGTCAATCGGTGTTCTGCTGACAGGGTTGGATGCAACGATGTCGCCCGCAGCCTTCAAACGTTCGAGCAGATACGACCATGCCTGCGCGAGGTCCCGCCCTTCTGAACCGACAGTGGCGGATAGCGATGCCTCGACAATCGAGAACGGCAACCAAGCCATCGGCTTCGCGGTTTCGGTCACCTTCGTCCCTTTCGCACCGCGCGTCGACACACGCTTATCTGAAAATCATGTTTTCAGTTATAGCTAACCTTCACACAGGGTTGCCACCTTGTCAACACTTCCTCTGGGGCGGTTGATATGTGCGATGCTGACTGGACTGGTAAGCCGATGCGCAAAAGACGCTAATTACAACGGCTTTGGGTTCCCGCGGTGTGCTCCTCGCCGCGACGGATGAGTCGAAATCGGGCGGCTCTGTGTCAGCACACTTTGGATTGCCGGTGCGACAAGCGCGACCAGCGTCTCAACGTCCACGTTCGCAAGTGTGGGGACACCCACGATTCGCCGTCCCACGACGATCCCAACCAGCATCGATGACGCGAGCCCCGCCCGGAGTGCCGCGTCGTCCACCGCACGCGATCCGCCCCCATCGAGCAGTCGAGCCTGAATCAACTCGCGCAACTGCGCGCGCGCCTGCTCGTTGACGATCGCGCCTCGCAACGTCGCGATCAGAGGATCGGAGTCTTCGGGAGCGCCCTCCCACGCGTCAAGATAGGCGCGCACGACTCGTTGACCGAGGTGCTCATCAGGTCCTTCGAAAGCAATCTTCAAGCGTGCCAACGCCTCCGGTGAGATCGCCATCACCGCGGCGAAGAGTTGTTCCTTCGAACCGAAAAACTGCATCACCAGCGACGCGTCGACGCCGGCATCGGCCGCGATCCGCCTGATCGTGGTCGCGGCAAAACCGTCGCTGGCGAACCGGACGCGAGCGGCGTTGATGATGGCCTGCCGGGTTGTACTCGTACCGGGCCGACGCCCGCGACGCCCCCCACCCACCGGCGTGGTGTTCACCGTCATGCGCCGAAGCTAACGCCTCTCCATCAAAATCTCAACGTCTGTTGATTTTATCCCGGCCGGGTTTTATCGTTCGGGGACGCCGGAAGGCGCAGGGTTTCCGAAGGGGTGCACATGGCTCAGGTCGAGAAAATGTTCATGCCATCGCATCCTTTGCAACCGGATGAGAGGTTCGGGGTGCTGAGCGGATTCGATCCCGGCACCCGGATCCTGCCGGCGGGCTTTCGGCTCGCGCCGCCGTTTCGGAGCTTGCCGGTCGACGTCGTGCTCGACAAAGACGTCCCGGTCACCATGCGTGACGGTGTGACGATCTATGTCGATATCTTGCGGCCAGCGGGCAGCGGGAAGGTACCGATCATCGTGGCCTGGAGCCCGTGTGAGAAGGGTGAGGGCAGCGCGCCTGCCGCGCTGGGGGTGTTCGAGCTGGTCGGCCTGGACAACGGGATCGTGTCAGGCCTGCACAAGTTCGAGGGGCCCGACCCGGCCTACTCGTGCGCCCACGGGTATGCGATCTGCAATCCGGATCCCCGAGGCGTCTGCGACTCCGAGGGCGACAGCGTCTTGTGGGACCGCCAAGAGGGCCAGGATTGCCACGATCTGATCGAATGGCTGGCCGTCCAGGAGTGGTGCACCGGCAAGGTCGCGATGAGCGGCACCTCCTATCTGGCGGTCGCGCAGTGGTTCGCCGCGGTCGAACGGCCGCCGCATTTGGCGGCGATCAACCCGTGGGAGGGCGTCAGCGACGTCTACCGCGATCTGGTGATGCGCGGCGGGATGCCCGACACCGGGTTCGTCCGGCAACTGCGGGACAACAGCTACTGGGGGCAAGAGCCGCAAGGAGGACCTCCTCGCCGAGGCGCAGCGGTACCCGCTGATGAATGACCTGTGGCAGAACAAGATTCCCCGCGTCGACCGGATCACGGTGCCGGCCTACATCGTGGCCAGCTACTCCAACACGCTGCACACGGCGGGCACCTTCCGTGCCTGGCGGCGGATCGGGTCGAAGGATAAATGGCTGCGCATCCACAACAGCCAGGAGTGGCCCGACTACTACGACGAGACCAACAGGGCGGATCTGCGCCGATTCTTCGATCACTTCCTCAAGGGTGAGGACAACGGCTGGGAGCAGACCCCGCGCGTCCGCTACGCCCTTCTCGACCTCGAAGGCGGCGACCAAGTCAAGCTTTCCGCGGATCAGTTCCCGCCGCAGGGCGTCACCTACACGAAGTACTACGTCGATGGCCGCTCGCGCACTCTGCGCACGGAGCCGCCCGCGGAGGAGGTGACGACCGTCTACGCCGCGGAAGCCAACCCGAACTTGGTCTCCTTCATCGTCCGCTTCGACGAGCAGACCACGATGGTCGGCTACCCCAAAGCGCGTCTGTGGGTCGAGGCGAAGGGCGCCGACGACATGTACCTCTTCATCTGCGTGCAGAAGCTGAATGCGCAGGGGACGCATCTGCAGGTGTTCACCGTGCCCAACCAGAGCGCGAGGGTGCACGACGTCACCGAGCGGGGGGCAACGATTCTGCGGTACAAGGGTTCCGAGGGCCGTCTGCGGGTGTCGATGCGGCACCTGGACGAGACGCTGTCAACTGACGAAGTCCCGGCCCACAGCTTCGACCGGGTCGAAAAGCTCAGCCCCGGTGAGGTAGTCGACGTCGACATCGACCTACTGCCGATCGGTCTGGTATTTCACCGCGGCGAGCAGGTTCGGCTAATCATCAGCGCGCAAAACCTGTTTGGCCCATGGATGCCCGGCCTGCGGGAATACATCCCGCAGAACAGTGGGCAACACGTTGTCCATACCGGAGGATCACGCGCCTCGTATCTGCAACTGCCCATCGCGATCGCTCGATGAGCCCCTTGGAATCAAAGATCAACCGAAACCTGTGTAAAGAATCAGCCGAAACACTGTCCGGCATCACCCCAAGCCGAAACGTCGAGCATCAGCCGAGGTCATACAGATTTATTGTGGGGCGGGCGGGACTCGAACCCGCGACCAACGGATTATGAGTCCTTAGCCACGCCGAGTATCGGGCCTGGTCGCGGTTAGCTGAAACCGCCAGAAACGCCTGCTCAGAGCTGTTTTAAGCCGTTGCCGGTACGACCCCGGTACGCCTACGGTACGGCCTAGAAGCGCCCCCAGTCGCGTACGTCGCGCGTACACGAAAGAATTAGCTAGCGACACGCCGGGCGACTATCGCGCGACTCCCCACGGCCCCAATGCGACTATTCCGTCGATGGGAGACGAACTGCAGGAGACCCTCGACGGAACGCTGGGCCACTTCTGGCTGAGTCCCGCTGACGTGTACAACTTTGATAAGTCCATGGACGGCTACGTACGCCTGGCCGACGACAATCTCTTCCACATCGACACTCTTCGCACGCGCGAATTCAACGGCGGTTTCGGCATGAACGAGGACCGACTTCCGCAGCCTGAGGCCGTGTACGGAATGACGTCGAGTACTCGCGCAATTTTCTTTGATATTGCCGGCGTTGCTCAGTCAAACGTCATGGGTCAACGAGCCTCGACGCAGACGATCCGCACTCGCGGTGTCGTTGTCAAAGTGCCATTCGCAGTACTCAAGAGTGACAAGTTTCTCGCGGTTGAGCTTGAGATTCCGCAGGTAACCCGATGGGCAAGACTAACTAGCATTCGGGAATCGGTGCACCAGCCTCCCGGCAGTCGGGCGAAGCAATATAAGGCAGAGACGGTGGACGTGGAGCCTCTCGAACTGGACATTCGACGCGGCTTCAAATTGAAGCTCGACTCGACTTGGCACGTGGACGGCCCAGACGATAAGCGAACGATCAATGCGCCGCTTGTCGTCGCTACGTCAAGCCGAACCCCGCGAGCTTGGCACGACCACCTCGTACCGCTGCTTGCAGTTCAAGATTTAATAAGCCTGGCGCACGAAGGATTCGTGGCGGCAGAGCGCGCCACTGTCGAATTCGAGATCGCCGACGACGGGCGACCGCGCGAAAGCCCCGAACTCTGGAACTCTCGATTGATGACGCTGCCGCGCAAAGGCGGGGTGCCAAAACCGAAGTCGATGAACGAGATTCCGCTGTTCTACCTAAGCCACATTGGTGGCGTCAAAGGTCTCCGCAATTGGATTCGGCTAGATCAGCAGTATCCGCGTGCTACCGGCCCGCTCACGAACGCTTACCGCTACGGCGAGAGCGGGGTCGAAGTGCACCTCATCGAGATCGCTCTCGGCATGGAGTATTGGACCCGACTGCACAACGAGCACTTCAAACGCGCGTGGGCAAAACCTCGAAAACGAGGCAAGAAGGATGAGCCACTTCCGATGGCGATGGGCCGCTATGCAGGACCGGCCTTCACAGAATTTGTAGGGGGCGACCTCGACGCCTGGGTAGATCTCTTCTGGGGCACCTACAACAAGCTCAAGCATGCACCCAGCTTCGAGTACGACCCCTACGAGATCCAGATTCTTGGTGACACGGGAGCTCTGCTACTGCTAGGCACGCTACTTAATCGCATTGCGGGAAACAGAATCCCGATGGAAGCACTCACACGTAGCCACCGCACACAGCGCCTCAAGCAACGGGTTCAGGAGTTGGTCGCGGCAACCTAACCACGCCGTTTCAACGGCACGACGTTCCCAGCGGCCTCGGCTGACCTCTTGGGCGGGGTCGGCTCCGGCAGGGTGTTCAGCGCGCCGCCGTACTGCTCCGGGATCCAGTCGCCGTAGATGTCGAGCGTCAGGGTGAAGCTACTGTGCCCCAACCATTTGGACACCTGCATGAAATGAACCCCGGCCGACAGCTGGAGCGTGGCGAACGTATGCCGGAGGTCGTGTAGCCGCACACCCTTGACTGCAGGGACCGGCGTGCCGTCGTCTAGGGTCGTGGCCCGCGTGCTCGCGGGTAGCCCGACCGCCGCCAGGGCGGGGCGTAGAACGTTCTTGTAAAACGCCGTCGTGTCGACCGGCTCCGAGTAATCCAGCGGCGCTACCGCCCGATAGCCACGGCGGCGTACCCCGCCGAGTACCCGGTTGGGCCATAGCGGCGCTGTCGGTTCGTCGGCGCGCGGGTGCTCGGTTAGGTAGTCGGCCATCCGCTCCGCGAGCCAGGGCGGTAGCGGGACCGTCCGGGCGCTCTTGGCGCTCTTGAGGGTATCGGTAACCCACAGCCCGGTGCGGCGCTTCTTGGCGCGGCGGACGTTTACGCTCGCGTGCGGTCCGGGCGCGAACACGAGGTCACCGACCTCTAGCCCGGCTAGTTCCTCGGCGCGCAGCCCCGTATAGGCGGCGAACAGCGTCAGGAGCTCGTAGACCGGGTACCGGGTGCCGATGCTCCCAGCGACGGCGGCGACCTGCTCGGCAGTCAGCGGGTGGTGCCGCCGATTGCGGCGCTTCGCACTGTTCGCCGAGAAGTCCACGCCGTCAATCGGGTTCGTCACAATCGCCTTGTGGCGCAAGGCGTACACGAACACGCTGCGGAGGACCGACCAGTGGTGCTTCAGGGTGGCTGGAGTCAGCCCGCGCGCCACCAGCGCGGCAAGGAACTGCTCGCAGTGCGCCGGGACTATGGACGCGATCGCCTTCGCCCCGAACTCCGGCAGGACGTAAACCGCAAGGCGCTTCTCGTAGCCGTCGACCGTATCCGCCTTCACCTTGCCGGACGCGACCTTTAGGCGTTGGGCATCGAGCCAGGCCCTCGCGTAGTACCCGAACGGCAGCTCACCCGCCTTGCGCTGCTCGGCCAAGGCGCTGGTTCCGGTCGTATGCCGCGCGGCGTTTAGCTCGTCGCGTCGCGCCTCTGCGGCCTCGCGGGTGTCGTACCGCTCGCCCCGGTTGCGGGTGCGTTTGGGGCCGTCCGGATGGTCGGGGTTGACCGGAACAGGTAAACCGAACTCATCGCGCACCGGCTCGCGCCAGATCACCTCATAGCGCTTGACGGTCTTGCCGTTGCGCTTTCGCTTGGTCTCATGGACCTTGATGTACGCCATGTCACTGAATCCCCTCGCGTGCAAACACGTCTCGCACGGTCGTCGGGTACCACTTCGCGCCACCACCGGGCGCGGGCACGCAAAGCCTGGTGAGCTCGGCAGCAATTGCGTTGGCGCTAAGGCCGTCGCGCATACGCATGTCCACGATGCGATTCGCAACGGCTGGGTCGATCCGTGGTGGCCGGCCAAGGCGCTTGCCCGCCTTGCGTGCTTTAGCCAGTCCCTCTTTAGTCCGCTCGCTGATCTTGCGGCGCTCTTCTGCCGCGACGGCATTGCGTATGTCTGCGACAAGCCTCTGGTGCGGTTCGCCGCTGTCAGCACCTTCGCAGTCCATCAGCCGCCATGCATTGCGTTCGGCTTGCTTGAATAGCCGGGCGTGGTCGAGCTGGTCGCGGGTCGCGCGGTCGAGTGCGCGAACGAGCAAAGCGTCGGCCACGCCTGCCTCAATCGCGGCGATGGCAACTTGCCTGCCGTACATACGATCTGACTCGCTTCCGCCTACAACATCGGACGTCACCGTCAACAGTTCGTGGCCGTTCTGCTCGCAAAACCGTTCTAGGACTTGACGTTGCGCGCCGAGACCGTGCCCGTTCTCGCCTTGTCCTGCCGTGCTCACTCGGCAGTAGCCGATTACGCGCAGCGGTCGCGCGTCCGATTGGGTCATTCGTCCCTCCTTTATCGCCGAAACCGCCTAATCGGTCGGTTCGGCGATAAAGCTACGCCAGTCGAGCACACCTCGCTATCCCCTCTTACCAGGCTGTTTAGCGCGTTCAGCAAACGTAATCAGCGATAACGCCTGGTCGTGCGCCGCACCTGTCGAATGCGCGTCTCGGTCACCGCCTCCTCCATCGTCACGAGCCCAGGTGGGGGCGTAGGCGGTTGCGGCTGGTCGGAGGGTACCCGGCGGCCCTCGGCGGCGTTCAAGCCGTCAGTGGGCGAATGAGCCGGGCCAGTGGGGCCTTCGGGAACTAGCTCGGCGTCCACGACCTCGGGTAGCTCGCGGGCGAGCGGTGGCGGCGGGAGTTCCGGCGTCTCGGGTGCGGGTAATCCGCGAGCGGCGCGGGACTCCTCGCGGGTCACCGTGGCGATACCCGCGATGCCCACTAGCATTTCCTCGTAGGGCTTGGGCTCTGCGGTCGCCGAGAGCTCCAGGGTCTGCTTCGCCGATACGCCTGCGCGGTCCAGGGCATCGCGGATCGCCGCCAGCTTCACCGCTTCTGACTCTGCGCCAGTCGCTATCCCGAGCAGTTCGCGGGCCATGCGGTCGGCTGCTTCCTCAAGTCGCTGGCGCGCTTTTGCTTTCACCTGTGGTGCCGCGCCGCCGTGGACCCGGCACACGCTCGCGCCCTTCACGGCGTAACGGCGGCAGGGTTCGTGGTCCTGTCGGCGCGCTTGGCATCGGCGCGGATGGTCAAGTGGCACTCCACCATTTACTTGTAAATACCTCGCCATGTTTATTGGTTCCTTTCATCCAGGGGTCACGATGGTCCGTGCAATTACGTTCGGTTGCAGCTAGTTTGGGCGTGGCATAGTTCGACGCACGTATGTTCTCGGCAGCCAAGGCGCTTCAGAGGGGGAGGCGGGGAGACTTTCCCCGTTTGGGGCGCGAAAACTTCTGTCTCGCGCGATGCCCGCGAATGGTATTTTTCTAATGACCAGGTCTTATTAGGTTCGCCTAATTTACAAGTTTCGCCCATAGCCGGGGAGGCTGCTCCCCGTCTCCCCGGCTGGATACGAGCGCTCATCGCCCCTCCGCGAGATGGAACCTGTAGCCGTCGTTACCTTGGTACTCAATGCCTTTAACTTCGACCGCACCAACGAGTCGTAGCGATTCAAGTGCAGGTTCGACATACTGCCGGTCGGCGCTGCTGAAGCACTTCTTGATTTGGTTCAGGGTCCGGTCATTCTGCTCGCGCAGTTTTCGGCAGATGCCCTCGGCCACTCGCGTAATCGCCTTGTTGCGTACCACGGCCTCAGCCGCGAGCGCCCGCTCGCCTTCTTGCCGACCGCGCTCTTGGTTGACCAACCTCGCCTTGGTCTTCAACGCCGCCTGGACCTCGGTGCGCGTCGCATTTGACACGCCCATCACGACGCCGGCCAGGTCCCAGTCCTCTTCTGACACCTTGTCGGTACGTCCATTCATCCACATCAGGCCGACCGCAACTTTCAACCGGGCCAACGTGGCATGAGCGTCGAGAGCCTGGGTCTCCGATACCTTGCCCCGCAGCTTCGCCCGCTGCTCTCGTCGAATCGTCTCAACCACGCTCGGCGGTAACTCCAGAACGTGGAACTCTGACTTGTCGGCAGGGACGTCCAATCTGAACTCATCGACCTCGGAACCAAACTTCACCGTCAAGCCGTCATCGGCATCCGTGCCCGTATCGGCGGCCTCAGGCTTTGGTTCGCCCGGACTTGGCCAATCCGATAGGCGTAGTGGCTTGGGCTCAGCGGGTGGCGCATCGGGTGCGTCACGGTCGGTCGTCGGTAACCAGATAAACCGCTGTGGCGTGCCGCCGTCCGCCTCCTGCAGGAGCGCCTTCGCCCGGCCAGGTTGAACGCCGACAATCATGGTCATGCGGTAGCGGTGACCCATTACGATGACGGCCTTCTCCACATTCGCCCAGCCGAATCCGAGTCGCTCTCCCATCCATGCTTTCCGCAGTTCGGGCATCAGGGTCGAACCGCCACGCGCCGTTAGCGCCGCGAACGTGTCAATCTCGGGAACCGAGAACATCACTGAGTTCCGCAGGTTGATCTGCTCGGTTTGCTTATTGTAGGCGTACTGCTTGAGGATGCCTTCACCACTACCGGGCGTCGCAACGAACACATAGGTGTGGCTGGCCACGAAGTCCTCGGCGACCGCTTCGGAAGTGTTCTTGCCGAAGCCTGATCGGGCTACCAGGGCGACGAACAGGTTAAGGCTCGCCTCGGACCCAACGGTCGGCGGAAGCACCACATGCGGCGGAATCGTCGCAATCACACGCGCCAGGACCGCGCCGAGCGTCGACCAGGGACCAACGCACCGTGCCCGCGCGAATGTCCGCAGGCGTTCCAACTCTGGTCGCGCCGACCAGAATGCTTCCAACTCAGCCTCGGTCGGCAGCAGGTCATTCCTGTGTGCTCGCTCAGGATCAGCTTGTGCCGCTGCCCACTTGATGATCCGTGTGAACTCGTCGCCTAGTTGGCTGACCCGCGCCCGGTCGTCGGCGTCAGTGAACTCCGCTTTATAGGCCGAATACAGCACGCCGAACGCTTCACGCGCCGAATAACAGCCCGCCATCGCCTCGGACATCGCCCACGGCGCGACCTTCACGAGGCTGTCGTGTCTGCCTGCGCCATTCTCAACCTCACCGCGGAACCGCGCCACCGGACCGCTCACCGTGTGTCGGCAGCCCGCACGCCCGCATCCGCCGCCCGTGTAGGTGTCAAGGAACGTATCAAGTTCGGCGTCGGTCAGTGGGTCGGCACAATCGGCGGCCTCGGACAAGCATTCTCGCAGAACGTCTGGAAGCGGGGTAATGTCCTCGGCCTTGCCCCAGCTGTAGTCGCCGCCCTTGGTGTCAGCGTCGGGGTAGTCGCCGCCCTTGGTGTCAGCGTCGGGGTGCGGGGTCGGCGCCAGGACGATCACGCCGTTCTTGCCGCGTACCTGGCCCCAGCGCATGAACAATCCGGCGCTGTTACCAAACTGTTCGCCGTGTGTCAGGAATAGATAATGTCCCCGATCACCTGTGCGTCGGGTCAGATGTATTGCACCCGCATTTCGCAGCGCCGTGGCAATTTCAGGGTGGCCGTCTCGGCTGATTTGGTCCAGGTCGTCAATGTCCAGGTCAAACGCGATGAGACCGGACCTGCCGCAGTGCAGTGCTATGCCACAGTTGGGATTCGCTGTCCACCATCGACGTATCTGGTCAGGGTCGCGGGTCGACTGATCCTGCCATCGGCCATGCACCACGCTACCTGGGTTCTTCACGTCGTTGGGATCGGTTGGTAACAGGTAGCATCCGGCGTCGGCATAAGCCAGAGCCGCATCCAGCAGCGACAGGCCGGCCACGTTGGGGACAGCAACCTCGTCGCTCACCAGATGCACCAACACACTGCCGTAGTCCTCAACGACCATGGCGCACTTTGGCTTTCGCCGATAGGCTTTATTCGGTATACTCACTAGTACCTGCCTTTTTGCCAGCTAGTCGGGTAGTCGCCCCCGGTCATTGCCAGCCGGGGGCGACGCACTTTTACTGAGCGGGCTCCACTTTCGGCGCACGGTAGATGCCAGGCTGCCGGCGCGACTTGATCCAGTCGAGGCCGTCGCGTTTGCTGAAATAGTTCTTGTTGCCAATGCGGGTCGGCGTAATTTCCCGCCTAAGCACGGCCCACTTCACGCTGCGCCGGGTTACGCCAACCAAGTACTCGTCGTAGTACAGGTACTCCCAGAGCTCCTGCTCAGACAAGTTCGGCTTGTCGAGGTCGTCCAGGGCGTCGGCCATCGTGTTCTCCTCCAAATAAAAAAACTGGCGCGCATCGAAGGTCCACCCTCTTAGGTCTGTGAGGGTTTGCCTTCGACGCACGCCAGTCTCAGTGGTTTAGCGCGTCGCGTCGGTCCGTAGATCCAGGGCTGAGCCCATCGTCTATGTGGCCTTTCGCGGGCGATATTCAGTTCTCGGTACGTATTAGCGTACCGCATCGCCCGCTTGTTTCGCTCGGCCTAACTCGTTGTCGCGGAGTAGGTTTCGTGTCTGACCGAGCAAGTGCTTGGCCGGTCAGTTGTTTGTGAGCTCACCGAGCAAGTGCTCGGTCGTGGCGAGCAAGCAGTTGCTTGGTGCCTGCCTGAAGCGCGCCGGAAACTTGCGACCGATCCGCCCTCGCCCGCCGTACCGCCTCGGCCTCGCATCACGTCAGTGGGCCGGTGAGCGGCCCCGGCGGGTGCGTCTAGAGCGGCGATTGCCCTACCCTGACGCGAGCCTCCATTTCGGAAACGATGAAGCCCGTCGTGGCCATGTCAACCGCCTTGTCTAGGCAAGGTTGGCAGCACTCAAACAGCAATAGGAACTGGCCGCGCTGGAGAGGGAAGAACAAGGTGCCGCCGCCACAGTCGTCGGCCACCTTGATGTTGCACTCGTCCTGCCGCCAGACCCAGGCGCTCGCATAAAGCAGGTCCGCAAACAGGTCGGCCGACTTGCGGCCCCGGCAGGCGAACAACCGCTTGTCGCCGACAAAGTGCACGTACAGCACGCGGTCGTCGCTGGCTTTATCGCGATTGAAATGCCCACCCCGAGGCGTCACGTACTTGACTTCGTCACAAGCCATTGCTGCCCGCAGCTCGCGCATCGTCCGGTCAGCTACCTCGTACATGCTCGGGCTGCGGATCGGGTCGAACAGCAGACCATTATCGGTCCCTTGCCGCATAGACCGCGCCATGATGTGCTCACCATCCAAGATGGCATCAACGGTGGGATCGCCGGTCCTTGGCGGGTGGCTGATGCTGTCGTACTTGGCCGTCAGGTAGTCGCGGCGCGGCTGGTCTATGGTCATGCGGTTCTCCGATCCTTGGTGATGTACCTGTAGAGGTCGCGGGTGCTGTAGTAGACCGCCCCGCCGATCAAGTAGCTCGGCAGCGTCCGGTTATTTGTGGCAACAACAACATTGTTCATCGTCACTGGTATCCCGAGAACGTCCCGGTACCACGCTACGGCCCCCGCCTTGCCTTTGATCGTCGGCGCGTCCGACAAGGCCAGCTCCGGCGGATCATCAGGGGTAAACGACACCACGCGGGCCATTCTGCCTCCAATGCTATTGGGCTTAGTTGCAGTATGTTTCGTTGTCGGCGTCGCCGAAACAGTCTATGGGATAAGCGAATCGACGCATCTCCGTCTAGCGTACCGCTAATCGGTCGCGGTCGTACCGCGTTCCCGCCGAGCCTCTACCGCCGACCGCTTAGCGCCGCGCCAGGTTTGATATCTGGCGCTAAAGTCTTTGAAAACGAGCGATATTCACGACTAAAGGCGGTGAACGAATGGCTGGTAAAGGCTATAACACTGAGGGCGATGTCCTCGTAAACCTAACGGCAGACGGCGTCGACCTCAACATGATTTGGGCCGAGATCAGAGAAGTGCTGGAACTGTACAACTCTGTGTTGACCGGCACTCAGGGTGAGCATGATGGCGGCGTTGATGGTGAGGATGTG
>NZ_CAXUCH010000008.1:0-21648 GCF_964249325.1 uncultured Mycobacterium sp.
GCGAGATACCAGTGCGGTTCCTCGGGGTGGTGGCGCTTCATCAGATCGATCGCGTCGCGCGCGCCCGCGATCCGCAGACCAAATGTCCGGATAAGCATCGGAAGCATCGCCAGCTGTTCACGCGGCGACTGTTGCCACCGGTTCGGCGGATCCCATAGTGCCGCCGCCCCAATGCCGGGCCCGTCACAAGCCACCTCGACGCCGCCGCCGGCGAGATGATGATGGCGGGTCAGCGTAGCGAACAACCCCGGCAATCGCGCCGACCGCTGGTTGTCGGTGGGCAACATCCAGGTGGTAACGGGGTCGTCGTAGAAGGCTCGGCCCAGCACGCGTGACAGCTCGCGGATATCGGCTTTGCGAGCGGGCCGCGCCTCGATCGTCATATCGGCAAGGCTATATGGCTAAGCGTGTCGAGCGCGGGCCTAAGCTCAAGGATAGGTCGCCCTGACGAGTAACCCCAAGCCAGAAAGGCCGACGGTGTGGGATTTCGAGACAGACCCCGAGTATCAGCAGAAACTCGACTGGGTCGAGCAATTCCTGGTCGACGAAGTCGAGCCGCTCGATCTCGTCGCGCTTGATCCGTACGACAAGAACAACGCCGACACCATGGCCGTCCTGCGGCCCCTGCAGCAGAAGGTGAAGGAGCAGGGATTGTGGGCCGCGCATCTGCGGCCCGAGTTGGGCGGTCAGGGCTACGGCCAGGTCAAGCTGGCTCTGCTCAACGAAATCCTCGGTCGATCACGTTGGGCACCATCGGTATTCGGCTGCCAGGCACCGGATTCCGGCAACGCCGAAATCCTGGCCATGTTCGGCACCGACGAGCAGAAGGCTCGCTACTTGCAACCACTGCTCGACGGAGACATCACGTCCTGCTACTCGATGACCGAACCGCAGGGCGGTTCGGATCCCGGCTTGTTCGTCACCCGCGCCGAGCGCGACGGCGACTCCTGGGTGATCAACGGCGAAAAGTGGTTTTCCACTAACGCCAGGCATGCCTCATTCTTCATCGTCATGGCCGTCACCAACCCGGAGGCGCGGACCCGCGAGAAGATGTCGCTGTTCATCGTTCCGGCAGAGACTCCGGGCATCGAAATTGTCCGCAACGTGGGTGTCGGAGCCGAGTCGTCGGAGCATGCCAGCCACGGCTACGTGCGCTACACCGACGTCCGGGTACCAGCCGACCATGTGCTCGGCGGCGAAGGCCAGGCTTTCGCGATCGCGCAGACCCGGCTGGGTGGCGGCCGCGTGCATCACGCGATGCGCACTATTGCCTTGGCGCGCCGGGCTTTCGACATGATGTGCGAGCGTGCGGTGTCGCGGCACACTCGTTTCGGCCGCCTGGCCGACTTGCAGATGACGCAGGAGAAGGTGGCCGACAGTTGGATCCAGATCGAGCAGTTCCGGCTGCTGGTGCTGCGCACTGCGTGGCTGATCGACAAACACCACGACTACCAGAAGGTGCGCCGAGACATCGCTGCGGTGAAAGTGGCCATGCCTGCGGTGCTGCACGACGTGGTGCAGCGCGCCATGCATTTGCATGGCGCGCTTGGGGTCTCCAACGAGATGCCGTTCGTCAAAATGATGGTGGCTGCCGAGTCGCTGGGTATCGCCGACGGCGCCACCGAGCTGCACAAAATGACGGTGGCGCGTCGCACTCTGCGTGAATACGAGCCTGTATCAACACCTTTCCCGTCTCAGCATTTGCCGACCCGGCGCGCCGAAGCCCAAGCTCGATTAGCTGAACGCCTCGAACACGCGGTCGCCGAATTCTGACATCGGTGCACCGACTGTGTAGCTTGTGAGCGAACAGTTCCCGAAATTCCGCCGATAAGCTGCACAGTCGGCGCGTTCAGGACATGTAGCGGACGATACTTTCCACCACGCAGGCCGGTTTGGCCGAGCCCTCGATCTCGACGGTTGTCGACAGCGTCGCTTGTACAGCACCGTTCCCGAGCTCGTCGACATCGACCAGCGAGCTCTGCGCCCGTATCTTCGAGCCCACAGGCACCGGTGCGGGGAAGCGAACCTTGTTCAGGCCGTAGTTGACTGCCAGCTTGATGCCTTTCACCTCGTAGATGTCATGCAGCAAGCGAGGAAGCAACGACAAAGTCATGAACCCGTGCGCGATGGTCGTGCCGAACGGCCCCTTAGCGGCCCTTTCCGGGTCGACATGAATCCACTGATGATCCCCGGTCGCGTCGGCGAACAGGTTGACCTCCTTTTGAGTGATAGTCACCCAGTCGCTCTGGCCGATGGTCTCGCCCTTGGCGGCGGCGAGCTCCGCGACTGACTCGAAAGTGCGCATTCGGTGTTCTCCTCCGTTGGAGCCGGAAATTTGGACTAGGTGGTAAGCATCGTGCCACTTCACGCTTCGGCAGCGACATCACGTGCCAGCCGCTGCGATGTTTCACCCGGATTCCTGTTCGGGTAGTCATCCCCGAGGCACCCCGGTGAGGGGCGTCGGAAGGGACGTGAACATGACCGCCAACAAGGGCAACAAGGCCGAGTCGGACGTCGAGCCGGAGAGGCACGAGACACGGTCACGTGCGGGCAAAGATTCCGACGACGGCAGCTATGTCGGTCGCACCAATCCCGACGACGCTCTCGATGCTGGCGAAACCGGGGCGGAGGCTCGTAGCGAGCGGGGCGCCCGGTGACGAAGAGCGCCGCGCAGTGGCGCGAGGAGGAGGCGGGCAATCAGCACTAGCCAAAGCGCAGGATAACCGGGTGAGGCTGCTGTTGCTTGCCGATACTCACGTACCGAACCGGGCGCGCAACCTGCCCGCGCGAGTATGGGAGGAGGTCGAGGCCGCCGATGTGGTGCTGCACGCGGGGGACTGGGTGGCATCGCAGTTGCTCGACGAGCTGCAAGCCAGGTCGCGTCGACTGGTGGCGTGCTGGGGAAACAACGACGGCCCTGCACTGCGATCGCGGCTGCCTGAGCGCGCAGACGTAACGCTCGACGGCGTGCGTTTCACGGTTGTCCACGAAACCGGCAGTAGCGCCGGCCGGGAGGCGCGTATGTCGCGCCGCTACCCCGACACCGACGTCCTGGTGTTCGGACATAGCCACATCCCATGGGATTCCACGACGAATACGGGGCTGCGGCTGCTGAATCCGGGCTCGCCCACCGATCGGCGCCGCCAACCGTCGTGCAGCTACATGACCGCCACGGTGAGCGATGGCAACCTCAGCGACGTGACACTTCATCACCTCCGGATCACCTCCGGTAAATAGCTCCTAAACAGAGGTATTATTGGGCCGTGGAGACACTTACCGACCTGGGCACCGAGTTGTCCCGCGTCATCGGGCGATTTCGCCGCCAGCTGCGTCGATCCGCCGGCTATGGCTTCACGTCCGCGCGATTAACCGAGTCGCAGGCGGAGCTGTTGTGGCTGGTAGGACGGCGTCCAGGGATTTCGGTCAGCCACGCTGCCGCCGAACTCGGCCTGGTGCCCAACACCGCGTCCACCCTGGTGTCCAAGCTGGCCGCCGAGGGACTGTTGGTCCGCACCGTGGACACCGCCGACCGCCGGGTCGGCAGGTTGCAGCTGACCAACTCGGCCCAGCAGATGGTCGATGCATCTCGCGCCGCGCGCCGCGCAGTGCTGTCCGACGTGCTCGGCGAGCTTGACCACGACCGGATCGCAGCGCTGACCGCTGGATTGGAGGTTCTCGAGACCATGACCCGGATGATGCGAGAACGATCAACATGACTCAATCCCCCGCTGTCGATTGTCAGCACCTGACATACCGCTACGGTCAGTTCACCGCCGTCGACGACTTCACCCTGCAGGTCCGGTCCGGCGAGACCATGGGCTTGTTAGGCCCCAACGGCGCGGGAAAGACCACGGTGGTGCGCATGCTTACCACCTTGACGCCGGTACAGCATGGCGAGCTGCGCATCTTCGGCTTCGATGCCCGAACTGACACCGTCGACATCCGCTGCAATATCGGCTATGTGCCGCAGCAGCTTTCGATGGAGCCAGCGCTGACCGGCAGGCAGAACGTGGAATGGTTCGCGCGGCTCTACGGTGTACCGCGCGCCGAACGCACCGACCGCGTCGACGAGGCACTCGCCGCGATGCAGCTGCTCGACGTCGCCGACCGGCTGGCGGCCACCTACTCGGGTGGCATGGTGCGCCGGCTGGAACTGGCGCAGGCGCTGGTCAACCGGCCGTCACTGCTGATACTTGATGAACCCACCGTCGGCCTCGACCCGATCGCTCGTGACGGCGTGTGGACGCAGGTGCGAAACATGCAGGCCCAGTTCGGCGTGACCGTTCTGGTGACCACCCACTACATGGAGGAGGCCGACTCGTTGTGCGACCGGGTCGCGTTGATGCACCGCGGCAGATTGCAAGCGGTCGGAACGCCTACCGAGTTGAAGTCGACCGTTTCACCCGAAGCGACGCTCGAGGATGTGTTTCGTCAGTACGCCGGTTCAGGCCTGGATGACGACACATCATCACCGGGTCTGCCCGAAATCCGTTCCATGAGAAAGGCAGCGGGTCGTGTCGGTTGATTACGTCACAGGCACTCGTTTGGTCCTCGCTCCCCGCGGATGGCGTCGGCTGCATGGGATATGGCCCCGCATAAGCGCTTTCGCGATCGTCGAACTGCAAAAGCTGCAGCATGATCGCACCGAGCTCATCATGCGCATGGTGCAGCCGGCGTTGTGGTTGTTGATCTTTGGTACGACGTTTAGCAAGCTGCACGTCATCGACACCGGATCGGTGTCCTACCTGGCGTTCCTGGCACCAGGGATCATTGCCCAATCGGCGTTGTTCATCTCCATTTTCTATGGGATACAGATCATTTGGGATCGTGACTCCGGCGTGCTAGCGAAACTGATGGTGACTCCGGCGCCGGCGTCGGCGCTCGTCGCCGGTAAGTCGTTCGCGGCCGGGGTGCGGTCAGTTGCGCAGGTTGTCGGTGTGCTGGGACTGGCGTATCTGACGGGCGTGCAGTTGACCGCCAATCCATTACGGGTCCTCGCGGCGATGGCAGTCGTCATGCTGGGCGCCGCATTTTTCGCCTGCCTATCAATGACATTGGCGGGCTTGGTGCGCAACCGGGATCGCCTGATGGGTATCGGTCAGGCCATCACCATGCCGCTGTTCTTCGCCTCCAACGCGCTCTACCCGGTCGATGTCATGCCCAGATGGCTGCGCGTCCTCAGTAACGTGAACCCGCTGAGTTACGAAGTCGACGCCCTGCGGGGACTGCTGATCGGTCCCGGGTACCAACTCATGGATATCGCGGTGTTGGCAGTGGCCGCGGTAGCCGGCATCGCCACAGCTTCAGCACTATTGCCGCGCGTGGTCCGTTAGGCCGAGTCCGCTCCGACTCTTAATTGTTAGCCAACCGCGACGTCGTACTCCGGCGTCGACAAACGTCAGTGCGTATCCCGCTGTGTTTCACTGCCGAAGACAGGCAATCGACCGCGTCTAGCGGCAGATGAAAGTTGGGATGGGTAGGAGCTATGAAGTTCGTTGAAAAGTTGCGTGACGCAGCGGCGGTTTGGCCGCGCCGGCTGACGATCGCGGCCATGGGAGCTGCCCTATTGCCTGGGCTGATCGGCGTTTTCGGTGGCTCGGCGACCGCGGGGGCGTTCTCCAAGCCGGGTCTACCGGTCGAGTATCTGCAGGTGCCCTCACCATCGATGGGGCGCAACATCAAGGTTCAATTCCAGGGCGGCGGCCCGCACGCGGTGTATCTGCTCGACGGCCTGCGTGCCCAGGACGACTACAACGGCTGGGACATCAACACTCCCGCGTTCGAGGAGTTTTACAAGTCAGGACTGTCGGTGATCATGCCGGTCGGCGGGCAATCCAGCTTCTACTCCGACTGGTATCAACCCGCCTGCGGCTCAGCCGGCTGCCAGACCTACAAGTGGGAGACATTCCTGACCCAGGAAATGCCGGCCTGGCTGCAGGCCAACAAGCAGGTCGCCCCCACCGGCAATGCGGCTGTCGGCCTGTCGATGTCGGGTGGTTCGGCTTTGATCCTCGCCGACTACCATCCGCAGCAATTCCCTTACGCCGCATCACTATCCGGCTTCCTCAACCCGTCTGAGGGCTGGTGGCCGACAATGATCGGCCTGGCGATGAACGACGCCGGTGGATACAACGCCAGCAACATGTGGGGTCCGACCAGCGACCCGGCCTGGAAGCGCAACGACCCGATGGTCCAAATTCCGCGATTGGTCCAGAACAACACCCGCATCTGGATTTACTGCGGTAACGGCACCCCGACCGACCTGGGTGGCGACAACATGCCGGCAAAGTTCCTGGAGAGCTTCACACTGCGGACCAACGAACAGTTCAGGGACAACTACATTGCCGCCGGCGGCAGAAACGGAGTGTTCAATTTCCCGGCCAACGGTACGCACTCCTGGCCGTACTGGAACGACCAACTGGTGGCCATGAAGCCCGACATCCAGCGGGTGCTCGCGGCCGCACCGAACCCCGCCTGACACAGGAAAGCATCGGCAGCAGCGCAGCGTCGCGCTGCTGCCGATGCTTTCGTTAAACGGCCGTTAGCCGGGCGATCGCGCGCAGCGGAATCGGCAGCCACCCCGGGCGGTGGCGCGACTCGTAACCCACCTCGTAGACCGCCTTGTCCAGTTCATAGGCGGAGAGCACGAGCGCTGAATCGCGCGGGTCAAATCCGGCCGCGGCGGCATAACCGTCGCAGAACGCAGCGTGGTTTCGCTCTACCCATTCTCGAGCCCGGGCAGCCAGCTGCTTGTCAGGCGCCAGATCCACCAGGGGTCCGTATGCGGCGTATTCGTAGGACCGCAACACACCGGCCACGTCGCGTAACGGTGAGTCCGGCGCGCGGCGTTCGTCCAACGGCTGACCGGGCTCGCCTTCGAAGTCGATCAGCAGCCAGGTGTCCGGGGTGCGCAGCACCTGGCCCAGGTGCAGATCGCCGTGTACCCGCTGAATGGTGATCGTCTCCTGGGCCAGCTTTTGGAATCGCTGTTCGATCGTCTCGGCGTACTCCTGCAGTTCGGGCACAGCGGCCACGGTCGACGAGAGCCGCGACAGCATGGTGTCGACCGGGAAGGTGGCTTCAGACGTGCCGAGCTCCTCGGCGAGAGTCGCATGCACCGATGCCACGGCTTCACCGAGCCGGTAGGACTCGCCGGCGAAATCGCCGCCGACTTCGTAGGCGTAGAGATCGCCCTCGGCGAATAGGTCACGCACACTGGCGGTGGCCATGGCCCAGCCTTCGGCCGAGTTGGCCGCATACTCGGCCACCATGCCCAACGGGACCGGAGTTCCGTCGGCCGAAGCGATTTCGTACGCGCCCAGCAGCCGGGCGACATGGGGGTTTCCGGCGCGGCCGAGTGCCCGGTTCAGCTCGATGTCGGGGTTGACACCGCTGATCACCCGGCGGAACACCTTGAGGATGGCTTCCTCCTCGAAGATCACACTGGTGTTGCTTTGCTCAGCCTCCGACACCCGCGGTAACGCCTGCACCGGCAGCGACACATCCGGTTCCCTGATGAATTTGACTTGCCCACGAGGGAAGTCGCGCACCGCTGAACAGTCGATCAGCGACAGCAGAAACTGGGTGGCGTCAGGGTCGTACAGTGCGTCGTAACCGGTGCGATCGTCGTCGGCGCCGATCGTGGCAACCGTGGTGTACTCCGATAGTGGTGCGGAATCCCAGCTGACCAGCACCTGATAGCGTTCCGACGACCCATTGGAGTACGCGACGTCGACGAGCGCTAAGTCGAGATCGTCGCGCAGGGGCACGATTACTTCCGCCTCAGCGGAGGACAACTCGCGGTTGCGACCGGCATACCAACGTTGCTGCGGAAGCCATTCTGACCAAGGCAGATTGGCTGCGGAACTCATTGCATCTCCTCAGACGGGGTCAGCTGGAACCAGTAGAACCCGTGTCCTGGCAGGGTCAGCAGGTACGGGAGCTGACCAACGCGTGGAAACTCCACGCGCCCGCTCAACTCGACCGGCGTGTAGCCGTTCCAGTGCTGCAGGTTCAGTTCGATGGGCTGCGGGAACCGCGACAGATTGTTGACGCACAGCACCACGTCACCGTCGGCTTCCCGCACATACGCCAGCACCGACGGGTTGGAGCCGCCGAGTTCACGGAACGAGCCGACGGCGAACGCCTCGTGACGGCGGCGCACAGCCAGCATGGTGCGGGTCCAGTTCAGCAACGACGATGTGGTGTCGCGTTGCGCTTCGACGTTGACGGCCTGATAGCCATAGACCGGATCCTGGATGGGCGGCAGATACAGCCGACCCGGGTTGGCGGCGGAGAATCCGGCGTTGCGGTCCGGCGTCCACTGCATCGGAGTGCGCACCCCGTCGCGATCACCCAGCCAGATGACGTCGCCCATGCCGATTTCGTCGCCGTAGTACAGGACGGGTGAGCCGGGCAACGAGAGCAGCAGCGCGGTGAACAACTCGACCTGGTTTCGGTCCTTTTCCAGCAACGACGCCAGCCGGCGGCGGATGCCGACATTGGCTTTCATCCTCGGGTCTTTGGCGTACTCGGAGTACATGTAGTCACGTTCTTCGTCGGTCACCATCTCCAGCGTCAACTCGTCGTGGTTGCGCAGAAAGATCCCCCACTGCGCCATCTTTGGAATCGGCGGTGTCTGCGCCAGGATCTCCGAGATCGGGAAGCGGGACTCGCGGCGGACGGCCATGAAGATGCGGGGCATCAGCGGAAAGTGGAATGCCATGTGGCATTCGTCGCCGCCGGTGTCGGGATCGCCGAAATACTCGACCACGTCGCTGGGCCATTGATTGGCCTCGGCCAGTAGCACCCGGCCCGGGAACTCGTCGTCGACGACTCTGCGGACCCGCTTCAGAAACGCGTGCGTCTCAGGCAGGTTCTCGCAGTTGGTGCCCTCCCGCTCGAACAGATACGGCACCGCGTCCAAGCGGAATCCGTCGATCCCGAGGTCGAGCCAGAAGCGAATCACGTCGAGCATCGCGTCCTGCACCGCCGGGTTGTCGTAGTTCAGGTCCGGCTGGTGAGAGAAGAAGCGGTGCCAGTAGAACTGGCGTCGCACCGGATCAAATGTCCAGTTCGACTCTTCGGTGTCGACGAAGATGACCCGGGCGTCGGCGTACTTGTCGCTGGTGTCGCTCCACACGTAGTAGTCGCCGTACGGGCCATCGGGGTCACGGCGGGACTCCTGAAACCACGGATGCGACTCCGATGTGTGGTTCATCACCAGGTCGGTGATGACCCGAATGCCCCGGCGGTGAGCGGCGTCGAGCAACGCGACGAAGTCGTCGACTGTGCCGAATTCGGGCAGCACTTTGTAGAAATCGCGGATGTCGTAGCCGCCGTCACGCAGCGGCGAATCGTAGAACGGTGGCAGCCAGATGCAGTCGATGCCCAGCCACTGGAGGTAGTCGAGCTTCTCGGTCAGCCCGCTCAGGTCGCCGCAACCGTCGGCGTTGGCGTCGTAGAACGCCCGCACCAGCACTTCGTAGAAGACGGCGTGCTTGTACCAGGTTCGATCGGCGGGCAGCGCAACTGCATCGGCGAAGTCGTCTGCGCTGGGGTGCTCGACGACGCCGGCTTGGACGTGGCTGCCCTCGGCCGGATGGTGCTCGATGGCGCTTTTAGTGTCTCTCGTCAAGTCCACGAGTCTACAGGTATCCGAGATCCCCCACAGCTAACCCCTCTGTGGCCCAAACGAATTGAGCCATGCCACGTGATTGCGTCCGGCACTGGGATCAGCCAGGCGGTCCCGGCGCCAACGTCACATTCACGGTACGCGGCCCGCCCATACCGCTTTGCAGGCCTAATGCGACGGAGTCGCCGGGGTGGTGTTGGTCGAGGATGTTGGTCAATGCAGTGGCCGAGTTGACCGGCTGCCCGTTGACCGAGGTGATCACGTCCCCTGGGGTGATTCCCGCATCGGCGGCCGGACCCGGGGATATCACCCGTTGGATTACCGCGCCCGCGCCGCCCCTGGCGTCGGAAACACCGATGCCGAGGAATCCCGTGGGACCGATGTGCACGCTAGGCGACGCGGCGCCGGAGCGGATCTGGCCGGCGATGGCCATGGCTTGATTGATTGGGATCGCGAAACCTTCGCCTCGGCCGAGTTTGTAGTTGTCGGAGGCAGCGGTGTTCATGCCGATCACCTGGTTAGCGCTGTTGACCGTCGGGCCGCCCGAGTCGCCGGGACGTATCGCCGCGTCGACCTGGATCAAGCCGCTGAGGGTCTCGGAACTACCGGTCAAGGCGTCCGCCGCCGAGACGGTCTGGTTCAGCGCGGTGACGCGGCCGGGGACAGCGCTGGGCGCTCCGCCAACACCGCCGGCGTTGCCCAGCGAGACAATCGGATCGCCGACCCTAACTGTCGACGAGTCGCCGACATTGGCGGTGGGTAGTCCGCCTGCGCCGCCGAGCTGCAGCACCGCGATGTCATGGTTGCGGTCGTAGCCGATTACCTCGGCGGGATAGGACTGGCCGTTGCCGATGTCGCGGGCGCTGATATCGGTCGCACCGGCGACCACGTGGTTGTTTGTCAGCACTACGCCGCCGGGATCGATCACGATGCCGGTTCCCGCGCCTACTGCGCTTTGGTAGCCCAGCTTGGTGTCGATGTCGACGATCTGCGGGCCTACCTGCGAGACCGCCGCCAGCGGGTCGATTGGGGCGGGCGCTTCGCGGAACCCGCCCAGTGTGGGCGGCGACGCGTAGGCGGGTGCCATGGCAAAAGCCAATCCCGCCACAGCTGTCAGACTCAGTAAGCACGACGACCACCGTGGTATCCGGCGGTGCGATCCGCTCATCCCGTCACCTCCCGATAGGCGTAAAACTGAAGGATTGTCGCAGCCATTGTGCCTTGACAGTATCCTGTCAGCCTCTTCACCGTAGTGTGCATCCCCTGGTCGAGATCCGCATTCTGCGGTGGCGTGCCGCGCGAGCACGGGATACGGAATAGCCAGACCATCGCTTCGGCAAACGATGCGATGCACTCATGAGCCGGGCGCGATCGGGCCGATGAGATGGCGGCTTAGGTCGCCCACCATGTCGACGAGTGTGTAGTCGCGAAAGCAGAACCTCCACGCCCCGTTGACGCATTCGAACCGATCGTGGTAGCGGCCTGCGACGATCGGCTGCAGCGGCAAGTCGTCGGTCTGCTGCAGGACCGTGTAGTAGCTGCGACAGCTCGCCGTGCCGGCGTCCTCGTCGACCTGGATGACCGGATTGGTGACCAGGTGCTTGGTTCGAGGCGTCCCGTTGGGGTAGAGCACCACCGTGGCCTTCCAGATCGCCAGCATGGCCGCCGCGTCGACGGTGCCATCCCCGGCGCTGTCGACCCGCAGACGAGCATGCTGGAAAAGGGACGCCGCTGCGGCCAAGTCGCCGCTGTCCATGTATTCGGCATAGCGGTACAGAAGGTTGGTGATCTGTGTCTCGGCCGACATGACGTCAACCTAACCGTGCTGGCCGGCTTTAAGCTGGCCATGTGGTCGAATTCGACCCGAAAGCCCGGTTCGCCCAAGCGCCGGTCGCGCGACTGGCCACCGTAACGCCTAGCGGCATGCCGCACCTGGTGCCGGTGGTGTTTGCGCTTCGTGACGACGTGATTTACACCGCTGTTGACGCCAAACCTAAGTCGACACAACGGTTGCGACGGCTGGCCAACATCGAGAGCAATCCGCAGGTCAGCATGCTGGTCGACCACTACAGCGATGACTGGACGCAGTTGTGGTGGGTCCGCGTCGACGGCGTGGCGGCAATTCACCGCGACGGAGATGCGCGGCAAACCGGGTACCAGTTGTTGCGCGCGAAATATGCTCAGTACCAATCGGTTTCGTTGGACGGCCCGGTGATTGCTGTTGCGGTGCAGCGTTGGGCGAGCTGGCGCGCCTGATCCAGGTCGTTCCCTAGCGGTAGATATTGACAATCTCAGGAAGGTTGAGGCGAGCCGCGTCGAATCTACCGGTGGCGGCTAGAAGAAAGTCGTGTTCGTCGATGCCGGTGGTGGCCCTAAACGCGGCGGCGGGCACGGTCAGCAACCGGGCGATGTGGGAATCAGCCGTGGCGGCGTCGTCCCGTGCGAGTGCTCCCAGAACCCAATCGAGGCTCGCGCACAGACCTGGCCCGCGGTCCGAACCTTGGCCGAATGCGGCGCGGATATCGTCGCCGTGGATATAGGCGTCGCTCAACAAGGTATGCACTCCTTGCCCCACGGTGAGACCCGGGACGGAACTTGGGGCCCGCCAACCGGTGTCGTCGAGCGTTGACAGCAGCCGCGCGATCGAGTCGGTGGCGCTGCGCAGCTTGGCCGCCAGTGCCGTTGCCGATTGGTCGCGCAGGTCGGCCGCGTGATCGGCGGGGCTGCGCATACTCAGCGTCCCGCTGGCGACGTGGAGGCTTGACCCACCACATGGCCGGCGACATCACGCACCTGCCAACCGGTGCAGCGGGTCGGCCGGACCCAAGCGGAAGTGTCGATGGCCTCCAGCAGATCGGCGAACGACTCGTATTCGCTCAGCAGCCCACGGATGGTTCGCGGTCGGTCGGGCCCCGATCGCGCGCTCATCCGAGTGCCTGCTTCACGGGAAGGAGGAGTTCAAGCTGGTGAGAAACGGTTCCGGGCCGAGCACGCCGATGCGGCAGACCAGGTGTCGAGCACCGGCTTCCAGGTACCCCCGCAGACCGGCGGCCACGACGTCGGGTGTTCCGCCCACAAACGCCTGGATATGCTCGAGAACTTCCAGCCCGAACCCGTATGTCTCGACGCAGAACTGGTCGAGTGGCGCGTCCGCGGGTCGGCGGCGTCGGTCATCAGCACCGTGACCAACAGTGCCGGCGTTATATCGTCGGCCCGCCGCCCTTCCAGAGCTGACGCCACAGCGCCCGGGTGCCGGGGAGTCGCGCGAAGCGGCGCGGCCAGGGCCCCTCGTTTGCGCGGTACTCCGCCTCGGCGCCGCGGGGCAACCCGGCGCCGACCGCAACGGTCAACCGGCCGTGCGATAGTCGGTCAATCGAAGCCAGCACCTGCGCAGTCTGCACCGGTCGGCGCAACACCGGCTGCAGCGCAGCGGTGCCCAGCGATGGTCATGGATGAGTTTGGGGAGCTGGTGGCGTCGAACAGTGCCTTCGGCCTATTGACTGACGGCGTGGCGCCGGGGCTGCTGCAGCCCCCCGATCAACGTGTTGCGGGTCGCGCTGCACCGGGAAGGTTTGGCCGCGCGGACGGTCAACATGGACGACTGGGGACGCCACGTTCTGCATGGGCTCCGCCAGCGGGCACCTCACCCACGCATCGACGCCTTGCTCGAGGAGTTGGAAGGTTACGGGCTACCCGCCCAGAGCGGCGAGCCGATCGAGTCGCCCGGGTTCGCCGTGCCGCTGCATCTTCGGTCCAGTGACGGCGACGTGCGGCTGATCGCCACGATTTCGACCTTCGTCACCGCGCTCGATGTGACCGTTTCCGAGCTGCGTCTGGAGGCATTTCTGCCGGCCGACCGCAAGACCGCGGAAATCCTTTTCCGCCGAAACCGCCGCTAGGCGGATTCGCCTGAGCGCCGGCTTGCCACCTCAGCCCTCGCCTCCGAGCCCCGGGCGTCGTCAGGCGCTGCGGCTGGTTCCGCCGCGCGGTCGTCGGAGGTGAGCGAATCCTGCGGCGTGATCCTTTCCAGAAACCGCAGGAGTTCGACTGGAAAAGGCAGTACCAGCGTGGAGTTCTTCTCGGCAGCTACTTCGACCACGGTTTCCAGCAGGCGCAGTTCCAGCGCGGCGGGGTGCTCGGCCATCACTTGCGCGGCTTCGGCCAGTTTTTGGGAAGCCTGCAACTCGCCGTCGGCAGTGATCACCCGAGCGCGTCGCTCGCGCTCTGCCTCGGCCTGCCGCGACATCGACCTCTTCATCGAGTCGGGCAGGACCACATCCTTGATCTCGACGCGGTCGATGTGGATTCCCCAGCCCAGCGCCGGGTTATCGATCATCAGCTCCAAGCCCTGGTTGAGTCCCTCCCGGTTGCACAGCAGGTCGTCGAGGTTGCTCTTGCCGATGATCGAGCGCAGCGACGTCTGCGCGACCTGCCTGATCGCGGACATGTAATCCTGTACGTCGACAGCGGCCCGCACGGGATCGGACACCTTGAAGTAGATCACCGCGTCTACCCGAACGGTGACGTTGTCGCGGGTAATGCCATCCTGGGCGGGCACCGGCATCGTGATGATCTGCAGGTTGACTTTTTGCAGGCGATCGGCCACGGGAAGCAGCCAGGTGAGCCCAGGCTGGCGCACCCGCGGTAGGACTCGCCCGAACCGGAAGACGACGCCTCGTTCGAATTGCTTGACCACGCGCACGCTGCTCGCCACAAATAGCGCGCCGACGACACCTGCCGCGGCGATCACGTCGAGCACGATCACCATGCGACCATTCTTTGCCGAGCCAGCGGCGGGCCCGCGTCCATGGGTCCGATTGTCCCACCGGCATTTCTGCTTCTCAACACGCTGCTGTTCAGGCCATTTCTGCAGTGCCGGCGAGAGCCTGAATCGACGGGCCGGTTGACCGCGCCGCGCTCGGTCTTGTGCTGTGTGGGTGTTAAGGGAAAGGTGACTAGTAGGTCCGTGATCTGGGCCACACCCCCGCAGCAGGGTGGTATCGCCACCTTGATGTGTGGGCGAGTGAAGCGACCCGGTATGCAAGGAGAGGAACGTCATGGCAGACAAGGCGACTACTGCTCAGGGCGCCGGAGCCGCCCCCGCTGTAGACAGTCCGGCCGCCGTTCGCAATGTGGTTCTGGTGGGACCGTCGGGCGGCGGCAAGACCACTCTCGTCGAGGCGCTTCTCGTCGCCGCGGACGTACTGTCTCGACCCGGCTCCGTTGTCGACGGGACGACAGTCTGCGACTACGACGACGCCGAGATCCGCCAGCAGCGTTCGGTCGGGCTTGCCCTGGCATCGCTGTCGCATGACGGCATCAAGGTCAACCTGATCGACACCCCGGGCTATGCGGACTTCGTCGGTGAGTTGCGCGCCGGACTGCGCGCCGCCGACTGCGCGCTGTTCGTGATCGCGGCGAACGAGGGCGTCGACGAACTGACCAAGTCCGTCTGGCAGGAGTGCAAGCAGGTAGGAATGCCACGGGCGGTGGTGATCACCAAGCTCGACCACGCGCGGGCGAACTACCAGAATGCGCTCTCAGCCGCCCGGGATGCCTTCGGGGACAAGGTTTTACCGCTGTATCTGCCCGCTGGTAAGGGGCTGATCGGGCTGCTTTCCCAGAAACACTACGAGTACAGCGGCGCCAACCGCACCACGCATCCACCGGACCCGTCGTATGCCGATCAGATCGAGGAGGAGCGCGGCACCCTAATCGAGGGAATCATCGAGGAGTCCGAGGATGAGTCGCTGATGGACCGTTATCTCGGCGGCGAAAAAATCGACGAGTCAGTGCTCATCGAGGATCTGGAACGGGCGGTTGCCCGTGGTTCGTTTTTCCCGGTAATTCCGATCTGCAGCGCAACCGGCGTGGGAACCCTGGAGTTGCTCGAAATCATCACCCGCGCGTTTCCGTCTCCGCTGGAACACCCGCTGCCCGAGGTTTTCACCCCGCAGGGAGCACCCCGCCCTCCCCTGACGTGCGACGCCAACGGCCCACTGCTCGCCGAGGTGGTCAAGACGACCTCGGACCCCTACGTCGGACGCATCAGCCTGGTCCGGGTGTTCTCCGGGACCATCAAGCCGGACGCGACCGTTCATGTGTCGGGCCATTTCACGTCGTTCTTCGGTACCGGCAACGGTCACGCCGACCACGACGAGGACGAACGCATCGGAGCCCTATCGTTCCCGCTCGGCAAGCAACAGCGCCCCGCCTCGGTGGTGGTGGCCGGCGACATCTGCGCGATCGGCCGGCTCAGCCGGGCCGAGACCGGCGACACTCTTTCCGATAAGTCGGAGCCGTTGGTGCTCAAACCCTGGACCATGCCGGAGTCGCTGTTGCCTATCGCGATCCAGGCGCACGCCAAGACCGACGAGGACAAGCTGTCCGTCGGCCTGGGCCGGTTGGCTGCCGAAGATCCGACACTCCGGATCGAGCAGAACCAGGAGACTCACCAGATCGTGCTCTGGTGCATGGGTGAGGCCCATGCCAGCGTCGTCCTCGATGCTCTGGCCAACCGCTACGGCGTGACGGTGGACACCGTGGCGTTGCGCGTGCCGCTGCGAGAAACTTTCGCGGGCAAGGCGAAGGGCCATGGACGTCACGTCAAGCAGTCCGGTGGACACGGCCAGTACGCCGTCTGCGACATCGAAGTGGAACCGCTGCCGGAGAGTGCGGGCTTCGAGTTTGTCGACAAGGTGGTCGGCGGCGCGGTGCCGCGGCAATTCATTCCCAGCGTGGAGAAGGGCGTGCGGGCCCAGATGGAGAAGGGTGTGCATGCCGGTTACCCAGTCGTCGACATCCGCGTCACCCTGTTCGACGGCAAGGCCCACAGCGTCGACTCATCGGACTTCGCCTTCCAGATGGCAGGTGCGCTGGCGCTGAAAGATGCGGCCGCGGCAACCAAGGTGATCTTGCTCGAGCCGATCGACGAAATCTCGGTGCTGGTGCCCGACGATCTGGTCGGCGCGGTGATGAGCGATCTGTCGGGGCGGCGGGGCCGCGTGCTGGGCACCGACACCGCGGGTGACGAGCGCACGGTGGTGAAAGCCGAAGTGCCGCAGGTTGAACTGACGCGCTACGCCATCGACTTGCGTTCGCTGTCGCACGGCGCTGCGTCCTTCACCCGTTCGTTCGTGCGCTACGAGCCCATGCCCGAATCCATCGCCGCGCGGGTGACGAAAGCGGACTGATCCGTTACTGGGCCAGCCATGCGAGCGTCGCGGCGAGGTCTTTGACGTCGACGCCGATACCGCGGCACTCTTCTATGCCGCGGTCGTACAAGCCTGAGGTGGCGTTGGACACCAGCACAATCCGGAAGTCGCGTTCGGACGCCTCGTAGATTGACGTGCGCGGGCAATTGGGAAAGTTGCAGCCGGCGAAGACAAGCGTGTCGCGGCCGGCGTCGCGAAGGTGTTCTTCGAGCTTGGTCTGGTAGAAGGCACCCCACCGTGGCTTGTACATCACATGCTCGGCCGGCCCGATCGGTTGGAAGCCACCGTTGAGCAGCAATTCATGGTCGAGCTCAACGGGATTCGGCAACAGCTCAGGTGCGATCTGCGAGCCTGGGCTGCCCGGCGCGGCGATCTGTGCGCCTTGCTCGACCGAGCGCCGTCGCACCAGGTCGGCGTTGGAACCATCCGGTCTGTACAGCCTTACGACGTGGACGATCGGTAAGTCCTTCTGGCGGAACGCCGTTGCCAACTTCGCCATCTGCGGGAGGGCGTCGCGTGTTCCGGCCACGGGCAGTGAAGCATCCTCGTCGTAGAAGTCGCGCTGGACATCGATGAGAACGAGAGCCGCCGAACCGGGTACCGGGCGGGTGTACGGATCGCTCATGCTGTCTTGTCTAACAGACGGCCGGGGTTGTCCACAGTTCGGTTTCATCCACACGTGGCCTTCGCGGCGCGGTCGAGTGTCGGCCTCGGTGGGTGGGCGAGCATTCGCTCATGTGTTGGCGTAGCCACGAGGAGATTGACCGAGGTCTTCGATGCTGTCGATGAGCTGAGATTCGTTGGAAATCCGAAAAGCTCGCGGCTCAACTGTCGCGCTTTGGTAATGAATTGATCGCGTCGGCCCGGGCTGCCCTGGTGGCCAATGTGCGCGTCGTGAAGACCGCCGTCGGCGCGACCGGCGGTGTAGATCGTGTGGTTTTCGCAACGTAATCTCGCGCGGTTGAGCACCTTGGTGGGACGCGTGATGGGGCGGAGCTGGCAGTGCTGGACACTGCGGTGGGACGCGTTGGCGGCCAATCAGGCTGTGCCGTCTGGCAGATGATGACGGCACCGTCCTGGCGCGAATCGGCAGCCGAAACTTGTCGTACCCGGCTGCAATGATGACGTTATGTCCTTGACCGCATCGCTTCCCGCGGCGCTGAGCCCTGCCGAGCGTGTTGAGGTGTTGTTCGAGGAGTTGGCGGAGTTGGCCGGTCAGCGCAACGCCATTGATGGGCGCATTGTGGAGATCGTCGCCGAGCTGGATCGCGACGAGCTGTGGGGTGCTACGGGTGCGCGGTCGGTGGCGGCGTTAGTGGCCTGGAAGCTCGGCTCGTCATCGCGAAATGCCCACACGATCGCCACCGTGGCGCGCCGGCTGGAGAAGTTTCCCCGCTGCGCGGCGGGCATGGCCGAGGGTCGACTGTCGCTGGATCAGGTCGGGGTGATCGCCGCACGGGCCGGCGAGGGTTCCGATGAGCATTACGCGGAGCTGGCGCGGGTCGCCACGGTCAATCAGCTGGGCACCGCGGTGAAGTTGGAACCACGCCCTGAACCCGATCCTCGGCGCCAACCGCAGCGCTCGATCACCAAGAGCTGCGGCGAGCAGTGCACCTATTGGCGGATCAAACTTCCCCACGACGAGGCGGCGAAATTCGAGGCTGCGCTGGCGTCTCATCGTGATGCGCTGGTCGCCGAGTACAAGCAGGATCACGGCACGGGCGAGCGCACATCGGAGAATTGTCCGCCGTTGCCTACCACCGTCGAGGCGTTTATGCGCCTGGTCCAGGCCGGCTGGGACGCCGAAGCGGCCCGCCGCCCCCACGGGCAGCACACCACTGTGGTAGTGCACGTCGACACCCAGCAGCGCGCGGCGGCGCTGCATCTGGGTCCGCTGCTCACCGCCGCCGAACGCCGATACCTGACCTGTGATGCCACCTGTGAAGTCTGGTTCGAACGTAACGGGCAGGTCATCGGCGCCGGCCGCGCGACCCGCCTGGTCAACCGGCGGCTTCGCCGCGCGCTCGAGCACCGCCACCCCACCTGTGCGGTTCCTGGCTGTGGGGCCACCCGCGGTCTGCACGCCCATCACATCCGGCACTGGGAAGACGGTGGTCTGACCGAGTTGTTCAACCTGGTGCTGGTCTGCCCGTATCACCATCGGTTGCACCACCGCGGCGTCATCACCATCAGCGGACCCGCAGACGATCTCATCGTCACCGACAGCTGCGGTCGACGGCTCAGCGCAGGATCGCTCGCCCGTCCGCCGAACCTTCCTCCGCCCGCTGTCCCACCGTGCCCCAGGCCCACCGGCGAGCGCGCCGACTGGTGGTGGTACGAACCCTTCCAGCCACAGCCGCCACCAACAAACAACTAGATTGGCTAGCGGAACCGGTCATTACCGGCACTGAACCGAAGCCCACATGGGTTGAGGCATAGAGAAATTCGTTCGCAATACCCGCTGCCAACGGATCTCGATCATCAAGGCCGACAACCAAACCCCCAACTCCGCCGGCCCGATACTCGACGACCCTGCCACGCCCTCATCAAGGTCCCCGCTGACTTACGCGCCAATCTGAGCCAAGTCGGCTAACTGAAGCATCCTCCCAAAGACCGTGGCTGCACCGCCCCGGGCTGCGACGTGCCCGCCTACTTCACCGAGGTCCACCACGTCACCGACTACGCCAAATGCCAGACCACCAACGTCACCGACCTGACCCTGGCCTGCGGCGGCTGGCAACCGCAAACGCCACGACGGCCTCACCGAATGGATCCCACCACCACACCTGGATCGCGGCCAACCCCGCATTAACCTGTTCCACCACCCCGAAAAACTCCTCCGCGAACACCACGGCGAAGGCGACGAGGACGATCCGTAGGGCCGTCGGCACCCAGTCGCATATCGGTCCCTCATCTTTTGCTGACCACCGACATATCGAGCATCTCTCGGCTGTGAAGCAAAGTTCCGCGGCGAATCGGAGTTTGCTGGCAGCCAAATAGGGTAGATATTGAGGGTAGAAAAGTGGTGCGATTCAGCGCACCAGCTCGAAGGGGTGGACAGGATGCGAAGAGCGCTTCGACATGTATTTGTCGTGGCAGGGACTGCGCTAGCGGCTATGGCGGTGCCCGCCAGCCCTAGCTTGGCAGCAAGTGCCCCGCCGCAGGTTGCTCCCGGCATCGCATCGATCCAGCCGGCCAACGGTCAGCTGGTGGGCGTCGCCCATCCGGTCATCGTCACCTTCAGCAACCCCGTCATCGACCGCGCCGCCGTCGAGCGGACAATCAAGATCACTTCCCCGAGCCGCACGACCGGTCGATTCAGCTGGGTCGACGACAACACGGTGCAGTGGACGCCGGACCAATACTGGCCGCCCCGCAGCAGGGTCAAAGTGCAAGTGCGCGCCTTGACAACCGGCTTCGAAACCGGCGACGTGGTGAAGGCAGTGGCCAGTATCTCCGCACATACGTTCACCGTCAGCATCAACGACGAGGTGGTCCGTACGATGCCGGCGTCGATGGGAAAACCGAGCCGTCCGACGCCGATGGGCTCGTTCACCGCCCTGTCGAAAGAGCGCACGGTCACCTTCGATTCGCGCACCATCGGCATCCCACTGAGTTCGCCGGAGGGGTATCTGATCCAAGGGCAGTACGCCGTGCGGGTCACCTGGAGCGGTGTGTACGTGCACTCGGCACCGTGGTCGGTTGACTCGCAGGGCTATGCGAACGTCAGCCACGGCTGCATCAACCTCAGCCCGGACAACGCGGCCTGGTATTTCGACACCGTGCACATCGGCGATCCGATCATCGTGGACGCCTGACAACGGGGAGCACGCTCGCACGCCGAGGGCCGACCCCGCTCGAGCGCGGTCGCGCCTACCCTCGACATCATGGCCAACACACTGCAAGACCACAAAGTCGCGACCGCCCTTCAGCGGATGTATGCCGAGACCCGCGAACAGATGGCGCAGCTGCGCGACAAGCGCGACGAGTTGCAGCGGCTGTCCTCGGCAAGCGCACAGGAACGCGCCGACGCAATGAGCGACTTCTACATCCCGGTCACACCTGACGCCGGCCGGCTACTGTATTCGCTAGTGAGGGCCGCTCGACCGACAACGATCGTCGAATTCGGCATGTCGTTCGGGATTTCGGCGATCCACCTGGCGTCGGCGGTGCGTGACAATGGCCGCGGCCGAGTCATCACCACAGAACTCAGCGCCACCAAGATCGCTGCAGCGAAGAAGACGTTCGCTGACATCGGGCTGGACGATCTGATCACCGTGCTCGAAGGCGACGCGCTGTCGACGTTGACGACCGTGGATGGCCGAGTTGACTTCCTGCTTCTCGACGGGTGGAAGGAAATGTACCTGCCGGTCATCAAGCTGCTCGAATCCCAGCTGTCGCCCGGCGCCCTGATCGTCGCCGATAACACTGAAATGGCCGACACCAAGCCATACCTGGACTACGTGCGCAACACCGAAAACGGCTATGTCAGCGTCAACTTCAGCGCTCGTGAAGCAGACAGCATGGAAATCAGCTGCCGCGTCTGATCAGCAGCAGGTGTTAGGAGACTCCGATGACGTTGACAAAAGCACGGGCGGTGCGTTTCGACCGCTACGGCGGGCGCGACGTGTTGTATGTGGCTGACATTGACATGCCCTCCCCGGGCCCCGGCGAAGTGCTCGTCGAGGTCCACGCCGCCGGCATCAACCCGGGGGAAGCGGGGATCCGTGCGGGTGCGATGCACGAGATTTTCCCGGCCACGTTTCCCTCCGGCGAGGGCAGCGATCTTGCCGGCGTCGT